>JBFWOK010000087.1:0-28946 GCA_050250555.1 Limisphaerales bacterium | reverse complement strand
TCGACGTGTTTGCCAGTGGCTTCCTGGACAGCAACGGAAACGGCAGCTTCGACGAGGGTGTTGACCGTTACACCGAGATCGGCATCGTCACCTACTACTTCAGCATCGATCCGACCGGTGGTCCGCAACCCTACGTAGTTCCGGCCGATCCGATCCCGCCCGAGGACCTGACCCTGTCCTTCGCCAACGGTATCGCCACGCTCTCCGTCACCACGCAACCAGGCATGGTCTATCAGCTCGAATCCGCCCCGGCGGTGACGGGCCCGTGGGACGACGTGGGCGAACCCATCCAAGGCACCGGCCAGACCGTCCCGGTCGTCGTGCCCGCCAACGGCCCCACCGGCTTCTTCCGGTGGCGCATCGTCACCAACCCCTGATCACACCCCCGCCGCCGGAGTGCCCGTCACTTCGGCGGCGGCCCTCTTTCCTTGGATGAAGACTGCTGAGCTTCTCGATCCGAAGTGTGGTTCGTCGCGCGACCCATGGCTGGTCTTGGCGGTCTTGTCACAGGTCCGAATTCGATACCTGAGGCATCTCTACGGGTGGTCCCCACGCCTTGAGGCCAGAGATTTCAGGTGTCGTCGGCCAGTCACAACGCCCTTGCTGGCAATCTGGCTGCTGGGATTCGCGGCGACCGCCCAAGCCCAGCATGCGGGTGACATTCTCATCGGTCAGACGACCGCGATGCGCTTGGGCGCGGCGAATCTGCCGACGCGCACCCTCTATCTCCCGCCCGTTTCGTCGGGCGCGTTCCAAGGATGGTCCAGCACCGTCCTGGGTTTCGACGGCATCGTGCTGACCAACGTCGCCGAGGCCCTCCAACCCTTGAACGCCGGAGCCAATGTGTTTCTCGAAGTGGTAACATCAGCGACAATGGGATGGTTCTCGGGACCTACCGGAACACCAACAATGTCACCAAAACGTGGGTGATGAGGAGCGACGGGTCGTTCAGCTATCCTGCATTGCCCGGCTCGGGTCGGACCATCAACAACGCCGGGCAGATCTCCGGAACCTTTGCCGATGCGGCCAACTCCGATGTGGCGACCGCATTCGTGGCCACGCCCATGCTCGAGGTCCACTTCGTCGTCCAACGCATCGCGCTGACCAATTCCGCGAGCGCCGCCGCCAACAAAATCAATGACCTGGGGCAAATCACCGGCACGGTGGATGGCATGGACGGCGTCAGCCGCGGCTACCTGTTCGACAGCGCGACCGGGCAGGAGACCGAACGTGCCGGCTATGGCGGGTCCGCATTCACCGAATGGTATGGGATCAATTCGGCGGGCGTATTGGCGGGCGTCTATGCGGATCCGGCGGATCCGACGTTCAACACCTATCGAGCCTTTGTGCGCGATGGCGACGGTGGTTTCAAGGACATCGGCTGGTCGGAGGACCCGGATTTCAACTTTTCCGTGGAGATCAACGACCGTGGCCAAGTGGCCGGAGGCAGTTCTACCAAGGCGTGGGTCTGGAACCCTGACGGGACCCATCACGTCATCGCCACGCCCGGCTTCGAGACCGCCACAACTTGGGGACTGAACAACCACGGCAAGGTGGTGGGCGTTGCATGGCCGGGCTTTTTCAACACCGCGAATGGATTCGTCTACGACCTGAACACGCGCACCTTCACGGTGTGGAATTATCCCGGCGCGGCCCTGACCTCGCTTTACGGCATCAACAACCGCGGCGACATCGTCGGCGAGTTCACACCCAACCTCACCAGCTCGGGCATCCCGTTCGTCCGCTGGGCCGACGGAAGCAGCCAGGTTCTGAGTCTGCCCGGGCTTTCCGGGGCCCGGGTGTACGACATCAACGACGACCGCGTGCTCGTGGGGCGGTACAAGGACAACGCGAACAAGAATCGAAGCTTCTTTGCGATTCCCCTGAGTCCGCTGCCGGAACCTCTCTCATTCACTTTCGAGACCGTCACAGCACCCTTCCTTGGCGCCACGGAGACTCTGCTCTCGGACATCGACAACAACGGCCGCATCATTGGGCGATTCAAGAACGGGCTCGGAGTCAGCCAGGGTCTGATCCTCGACGGAACGAACCAAATCACTTTTAATATCACCGGCACCACGGCCACGTTTCCAGGCGGTGCCAATTCTTTCGGCCAAATCGCCGGCTTCTACCACAACGCGACCAACCCTGCCGTCCAACACGGTTTCCTTCAGTCGTCCAACGGCAGCCTCACCACCATCGACGGCACGGTGCCCGGCACCACCAACGTCTTCACGGTGCCCGGTTGGGCCAACACCCTGCCCGGTGACATCAACAACCTGGGCGAAGTCGCCGGCACCGTGATCAATGCCGAATTCACCCGGCACGCGGGGTTCTTCCGCGATGCCGACGGGCGAATCACGGTGTTCTCCCCGCCCCAGGCCGTCGAGGTCGAGGTGTTCGGTCTGAATGACAAGTCTGAGATCGTCGGGGAGTATGTGGACACCGGTGGCAAACGGCAGGGCTTCATCGCCCGTCCCGCCAAACGACTCGATCATGGGCACACCGACGCCGGCTTGGCCTTCGAGGACGGCAGGCTTCAATTCCACATCCATGACGAAGAGGGCAATGCCGAGTACGCCGTCAATGACGCCGTCCTGGCCTTGGGGAAAGCCTCCGAACAAAGCATTCCCGATGAGGTTGCCTACGGTTTCCTCGGGCGGCCGGGCTACTCCACCTGGATTTTACCCGCGACGAACAACCCGGAACTTCTCTATCTCGGCCTCGCCGCGGAAGAGATTCAGACGGGACTCTTCGCGAACGACCAGCTTCGGATTGAATTGGTCTCGGTCCTGGGTGCCGGCGAGTTCGCGCTCTACTCCGCGCACGCCTTCGGCTCTCCGGTTGTCCATCTGAATACGGCCGACGGATACGACGAACGCGACGCTCTCGTCCTTCAAGCCGGCGGTCACCAGCACTTCAACTGGGCCTTCAGCGCGCCGGGAACGTACTCGGTGCGTCTTCGCGCCAGCGGTACGCTGGCCGACGGAAGCCGGCTGGTCAGCACTGAGGCCAGCTACACGTTCACGGTGCCGGAACCGGAGTTGCCCCAGCCACCCGAACCCGACAGTGAGGTCTACTTGCTGAGCCCGTTGGGTACCCTGGGCGGAGACTATGGATCGGCTGTTGCGATCAACGAGGCGGGAACAATAACGGGCCACGCGGACTTGCAGTCCGAGGACTCGTACTACTCCCGACCCTTTCGGCTCTCGTTCCCCGGTTCGATGGAGGACTTGGGGACCCTGGGCGGAGATCATGCCAATGGCCAGGGCATCCATGCCGACGGCGAGGTCGTTGGGGCGGCGATTGACGGCAACGGACTCAACCGTCCCTTCCATTTCGCCAACGGAAGCATGAAGGACCTCGGCACATTGGGAGGAGACAATGGTGAGGCCCTCGGCATCAGCGACGGAGGCGTGATCGTCGGGTGGACCGAGACCGTCCCCGGTGAATCGAGTCCCGCGCATGCTTTCCGACTTGTTCCGGGAGGAAGCCTGGAAGATCTGGCAACGCTCGGTGGATCGGACAGCCGCGCTTTCGCACTGAACTCGGAGGGCACCGTGGTCGGCTGGTCTCGAAATGCGGCCAACGAGACCCGGGCATTCCGTTGGACCCTATCGGGCGGCATGGCGGATCTCGGAACCCTCGGCGGCAACCGGGCGTTCGCCACCGACATCAACGACTCGGGCGACATCGTCGGTCGCTCCCGGTTGGCGGGCAACGCGATCACGCACGCCACACTTTGGTAGGGCACCAATGCCCCGGTGGACCTCGGTACGTTGGGTTGCAACCAATCCGGGGCCAACGCGATCAACCAGGTCGGCGATGTCGTCGGCTGGAGCACCCTCCCTGGAGACGACGACACCCGCTTCGCAACAATATGGCCGTCGGGAGGAAGCGCCGTGAACCTCAATCTCCTGCTCCCCGAAGGTGAGGCATGGCGATTCGTGGAAGCCCGCGATGTGAACACCAACCGATGGATCGTAGGCTACGGCTACCATCCCGGTATCGGGATCGATCAACCGGTCCTGTTGACCCCCGCGACGCGTGTTTCGCTGGGTGACACGGACATCGGCGTCGCGTTGGAAGACGATCAGTTCCATCTGCACGTTCACCACGAGGCAACCGACATCGAATGCGAACCGCACCATGCCCTGTTGCATGTCGCACCCCTCGCCTCCAGGAAGGTTCCCGACGCTCCGGCGTTTGCCTTTCTCGGTCCGCCCGGGGCCCCGACTTGGATTCTGCCCGAGTCGGAGAATCCGAAGTTGCTTTTCCTTGGTCTTGCCGCGGAAGAGATCGGGCAGGGAATCCTTACCGCCAATCAGCTTCAACTGGCGCTCAAGTCCGTTGATGGCCCCGGACACCTTGCCCTCTACACGGTGGACGGGTTCGGGACACCCCAGGTGCATTGGAACAGCGGCGATGGACTGTCGGATCTGGATACCTTCACGCTCCAGACCGGGGGGCACCAGCATGTGAACTGGGCGTTCACGGCTCCCGGCTCCTATCGCGTCGGCCTTCAAGCTTCCGGAACACTCGTCTCGGGAAATCGAGCCATCACCAGCGAGGTGGCGGTCTATCACTTCGAAGTTGTCTCGCCGGAGGTGGAACTGACCCTGGTTCGCCGGGATGCCTCCAACCTGACGCTCTCCACCACCACCAAGGATGGCGTTGTGTACCAACTCCAGTCGGCCTCCCACACGAGCGGACCGTGGAGCCCAGTGGGCCAGCCTTATGTGGGTACAGGCCGCGACAGGCAAGTAAGCGTTCCTATCACGGGCGAGTCAGGCTACTTCCGCGTCATCCCGGGCGCAGGAAACTAGTTCGAGGCTCGTGGTCCCGCCCGCGCGCTCTCATGCGCGGGCGGGGCTTCTTTCCGGGCCGTTCCCTTATGCTAAATGTCCTTGGGACAGTCCTGCGGTCTCGAATGAGCCGACGCGCGGATGATCTCCGTCGAGTGCTGGGGTTCGCCTGTCTGCTCATCGGCGCAGTGTGCCATGCGGACCCCAGCCCCGATGGCCGCTTGAAGCACGCTCCAGCACTGCTCGTCGTCGAGAACCTGACGCTCGACTTGTCGGGCCGCCGAATTCTTCGGGAGATCAACCTCACGGTCGCGCCCGGCGAATTCCTCGGCGTCATCGGGCCAAATGGCGGCGGCAAGACCTCGATGCTCCGCGTGCTGCTCGGCGTTCTCCAGCCCAGCGCGGGCCGCGTGCGGTGGACGCCCGCCGCCGATGGTGGCCATCCGCATATTGGTTACGTGCCGCAGCGGGGCGGAACGGATCGCAATTTTCCCTTGAGCAGCCGCGAGGTTGTGAAGCAGGGACGATCCGGCGCGCGACCGTTCTTTGGCGTGGCGGCGCGGGGGTTGAACCGGCGCACGGACGAACTGCTCGAACGCGTCGGCCTCGCCGAGCAGGCGGACACGCCGTTTGTTTATCTCTCCGGCGGGCAGCAGCGCCGTCTGCTGCTCGCGCGTTCGCTCATGGATTCGCCGACCGCCGTGCTGCTCGACGAGCCAACGGCGGGCGTGGACACCGAGGGGCAGCGAAAGTTCTGCGCCATCCTGAGCGAGTTGTCCGCCCAGGGCATCGCCATCGTGCTCGTCAGCCACGACATTCCGCTCATCACGAGATACGCCCGGCGCATCGCCTGCCTCGCGGTCACCCTCCACTGGCACGGCGCGGCGGACGCGCTGGAGCAACGCACCGTGCCCGACGCCTACCGCTGCGAACTCGAGCGCTACGAGGTCAGCGCGAAGGAAAGCCGCGCGCCGGCGGCCGGTCATCCCGCTCATGAGCACGTTCACCACGACTAGCCGCCGATGACATCCACCCTGTTCAACGATTTCCTGAACTACGGCTTCCTGGGCCGAGCGCTCGTCGCCGGGCTGTTGATGAGTGTGACGTGTGGACTGCTCTCACCGTTCGTCGTGCTGCGGCGGCTGTCGTTCTCGGCGGACGGCCTCGCGCACGCCAGTCTCGGCAGGCTGGCGCTCGGACTCTTCCTACTCGAGGCCGGCCCGGTGCCCACGCTCGCCAGCTACGCCGTGAGTTTCGTGTTCACCTGCCTGGTTGCGGCGGGCATCGCCTATTTTTCCGGCAGCCAGCGCGTCCACTCGGACACGGCGGTGGGCGCCTGTTACGTCGCGGCTTTCGCCCTGGGGATTCTTCTCCTCTCGACGCGAAAGCGCTACTCCGGGCATCTCGAACATTTCTTTTTCGGCAGCCTCCTTGCGGTGAATCCGCTCGAATGCTGGCTTCTTGGCGGGCTCTGCCTCCTGACCGCGCTGCTCTGCTTCGCCGGCTGGCGCTGGCTGGCGGGCTGGACCTTCGACGAGGAACTCGCGCGGGCCGGCGGCGTGCCCACGGCGGCGTTGCGCTACGCGCTGATTCTGCTCATCGCCGCGACGGTGATTCTCTCCACCAAGGTCGTCGGCGTGCTTATAGTGACCGCGATGCTCATCCTGCCCGGCGCGGTCGGAACGCTGCTGGGCCGCCGCATGAGTTTCATCACGCTGCTGTCGCTCGGCGTTGCATTGACCAGCACGTTGAACGGACTGGCACTCTCCAACTCCGCCGATGTGCCGCCCGGCCCGGCGATTGTGCTCATGACGTTCGCCTGTTTCGTCGCCGCCTATCTGCTACGCCGGCATCGCGACCGGCGATTGTCCCATTCGAACTTTCACCACCCGCATGAACACGCAGCCTGAGCCTTGCTCAATCCGTCGCCACGCGCGCCGCGAGTTTCTCCAAGGTGAGGAACTCGACGGACAGACCGTCGAACGAGCGTCGGAAAGACGGTTCGGCGTCCGTCGCCACGACCACGCACTCGGCCTTGGGATACAGCCGCGCGAAGACCATCAGGTTGGCGGGGTCGAAGTCCTTCGCCGACCATTTGCACTCGATGGCCAACGGCGCGCGTCCGTTCCGTTGCCAGATGAAGTCGATCTCGTGCCTGGCCTTATCGCGCCAGTAGCGCCACTCCGCCGACTGCGTGCGCGCGATGAGTTCGTTGAGGACGAAATGCTCCCACAACACGCCGAGGTCTTCGCGCCGCAGTTCCGTCCAGCCGCGATGCGCGCGGACGAAGCCGGTGTCGAAACCATACACCTTGGGCGCGGCGACGATCTCCGTCGCGCGCCGCGTGCTGAAGGGTCGCAGCACCAGCGCGACCATCGTTTCCTCCAGCACGCCGAGATAGTTGGTGATGGTCGGACGGCTGACCTCGCACGGCGTGGCGAATTTGTTCGCCTCAAAAATACCGCCGCTCTGCGCGAACACGAGCTCGACAAATCGCTGGAAGGACGCGCGCCGCTCCAGTCGGAACAGTTCCTGGATGTCCTTGGCCCAATAAGCGTCCATCCACTCCTGGAAATCCTTCTCCGGCGGTTCCGGCGAGAGGAAGAACGGCGGCAATCCGCCATGCCAGAGCCGGCGCTTCAAGTCACGGTGTCCGAAGTCTTCCAGGTCGGCGAGAATCATCGGCGTGAGCCACAGCTCGGTCTTTCGCCCCGCCAGGGTGTCGCGGAATCGAGCGCTGGCACCCAGGGTCGAGGAGCCGGTCGCGAGCACACGCGTCGTGCGGAAATGGTCGGCGGCGATTTTCAGCAGCTCCGACGGATTGTCGAGCCGATGAACCTCGTCGAGCACGAGGCGCTTCCCGCGTAGACCGGCCAGGAATTCCTCCGGGTCTTCCATCGCGCGGCGCACCCGGGGCAGCTCGCAATCAAAGTATTCGATGTCGCCAAGAGTCTGCGCGAGCGAGGTCTTGCCCGCGCGTCGGACGCCTTTAAGCCAGACGATGGAACGCCGCTCCCAAAGCTGCTCGACCTGTTTTCGCCAGAATTCACGTCGTACCATTCGCAGGTAGAGTTACGTTTAGTCATCCTAAACGCAAATTGGATTACGTTTAGTATTCCACCCTTGACCGCCTGCCGACCCTGATTCCGACACCGCCATCACATCCCACCAATCCCATGACTTCAAGCACCCAAATCCCCGTCACGGTCCTGACCGGCTTCCTCGGTTCGGGAAAAACCACGCTGCTCAACCGCATCCTCACCGAGCAACACGGCAAACGCATCGCCGTCATCGAGAATGAATTCGGCGAGATCGGAATCGACAACGAGCTGGTCATCGGTGCGGACGAGGAAATCTTCGAGATGAACAACGGCTGCATCTGCTGCACCGTGCGCGGCGATCTGATCCGCATTCTCGGCAATCTGATGAAGCGCAGGGACCGCCTCGACGCCGTGCTCATCGAGACCACCGGCCTGGCCGACCCGGCGCCCGTGGCCCAGACGTTCTTCGTGGATGAAGAGATGCGCGCCGCGTTCCGGCTCGACGCCATCGTGACGATGGTGGACTCGAAGCATGTCTGGCAACATCTCGACACCAGTTCCGAGTGCCAGGAGCAGATCGCCTTCGCGGACGTCGCCATCCTCAACAAGACCGACCTGGTCGAGCCTGCGGACATCGACAGGCTCGAGGCGCGGATCGGTTCAATGAACGCGGTGGCGCGGATTCATCGCACCCGGGATGCCGCGGTCGGGTTGGACCAGATTCTGAATATCCGCGCCTTCGATCTGCAGAACACGCTGGCGACAGAGCCCGACTTCCTGAAACCGGAGATGCCGTTCGAATGGGGTGGCATCTTCCGGCTCGAGCCCGGAGCGTACGAACTGGTCCTCGCCGCCTCCGCGGAGCGTCACAGCAACCACCCGGCCGCCCGGGCTCTCGCCAACCTCGCCACCGAAGCCCGCGTCATTCTGGCCGAGGCCGCGGAGTTCCAGGAAACCGCCGGGCGCGGGGTGGCGGCCCGGGTGGACGGACACACCATTCTGGCGGGGCCCGCGCGATGGCTCGAGGAATGCGGTGTGCCCTCCGGCTTCGCCGAGTCGGTGGACATCGACGAGAACGAGGGTCACAGCCTCATCTTCATCGCCTGCGACGGCCGGTGCATTGGCTGGTTCGCGCTGCGGGATGAAGTCCGACCGGAGGCCGCGGAGGCGCTCCGGGCGCTCAAGGATCTCGGTGTCCGCCGAGTCGCCATGGTGACCGGCGACCGCCGAGCCGTCGCCGAGCGCGTCGCGCGTCAGATCGGCTGCGAGGAGGTCGTCGCCGACTGCCTACCCCAGGACAAAGTCACCTATGTCCGCGCGATGAGAGAGAGAGGCTACCGAGTCGCCGTCGTAGGGGACGGCGTGAACGACGCCCCAGCCCTGGCTTCGGGCGATCTTGGCATCGCCATGGGTGCCGCCGGCAGCGAGGTCGCCATTCACACCGCTTCGATCGCGCTCATGAACAGCGATCTCCGCCGACTCGCCTTCCTGGTCAAAATCTCGTGCGCGGCCCGGTCGGTCATCCATCAGAACTTCTTGATCGGCGTCATCTTTATTCTCGGCGGCTTGTCGCTCGCCGCTGTTGGCTACCTGAATCCAATCGTGGCCGCCATCCTCCACAATGCGGGTTCGTTGCTGGTTGTCTTCAACAGCGCGCGGTTGGTGCGATCGGGCGAGGACTTTGAAGCGCACGCTTCCTCCCCGGCCGCATCCAGGCCCAAGGCCGACTCCAGGATCTCCTGGCCACGCCGGACGCCGTCCGCCTCACGCTCCCCGCGCTCCCGGAAGGGTCGATGGAACGTCTGCTCGCCTTCGTACGCGAGGATCTTCGGACGGCTCCCATGAAGCTGGATGTCCCCACCCGCAATCTCGAGAGCTACTTCCTCTCCGTGGTCGAGCGCGCTCGCGCGGCTTCAGTCGCGACGTCGGGCGCCACGGCTTCTCCAAGCGTCGCGCCCCACCTGCGGGGTGCGGAACCCGCCGCACCCGAAACATCCGGCCCGAGCGTGCTCGAGCGCCTGATCGCCACGTCGCCGTCGCCGCCATCCTCGTCGCCGTCGTCGCTTGCACCTGAGTCCCGTTCGAGCGGCGCGCAACCGATCCCGCCGGCCGCCGCGGGCGGCGCATCGATCCCCGAGGAGTCCCGTGTCAACGAAGCCCTGAAGGCCCTGGTGAACCCGGAGGACCCGAAATGATCCCTGCTTCGCGCCGCATTCTCTCCGTCGCCGGTCAGACCGTCCGGACGGCTCTTCGACTGCGAGTCTTCGTGTTGGCCGCGGTCGCCATCCTGGCCACGCTGCTCGGGTTGCCTTTTCTGATTCGGCACGATGGCACGGCGCGGATGTTGGCGGAGGTGACCCTCACCTACAGCCTCGTGGCGATTGTCGTCCTCCTGGGAGGCCTTTCGCTTTGGCTCTCCTGCTCCACGATCGCCGGGGAAATCGCCTCCGGGGAGTTGTCGCTCGTATCGCTGAAACCGGTCCGCCGCTGGCAACTCTGGCTTGGCAAGTGGCTGGGCGTCCTCACCATCGACGCCATCCTGCTCGGGTGCGGTCTGACGTTGGTTGGGACATTGCTTCTCGTTCGCTCCCGCCAGTTGCCCCCCGACCAGCAGCAAGAGTTCCGTTCCGCCATTCTCGTGGCCCGGGCCTCCCACCGCGAGCCACCCGTCGATCTGCGTTCCGATATCGAGCTCCTGGTGGGACGCCGCATGCAGCAGGAAGGATCCGAGGGATTGGACCCCAAACTGGTTCGGGAACAGATGGCGGCCTACGCGCGTGCCCGCCACGAAACGGTCGGTCCCAGCTTCCGCCGAGTCTGGGCGGTCTCCGTCAAGCCGCCCCATTCGGAATCGTCGCCTCGAACCCTCCATCTGCGGATACGGTTTCACGCCGCCAACCTCTCGCGGCAGGTCACCTACCCCACGGTTTGGATCGTCGGGGATACCCTCAGCGGAAGGTACGAGCGGTTCGAGAAGCACCTGACGGCGGGTGTGACCCATGAGTTTCCCATCTCGGAATCCCTGGTCTCACCCAGGGGTGAGCTGATCGTGGAGTGCGAGAATCGCGGTGACGCGAGCCTTCTCTTCCGGTTCGAGGATGGCCTGGAAGTGCTCCAACCCGCGGGCGGATTCTTTCCGAACCTACTGCGCGCGGGGGCCATCCTCCTTTGCTGGCTGGCCCTGATCACGGCCGCTGGGCTCGCCGCCTCCAGTCTCTTCTCCGTACCCACCGCCTGGGTCGTCTGCGTCGGACTGCTTTACATGGGATGCTCGGGCGAAACACTCACCGAGATCGTCGAAGAGGGTACCGTATTCGGTGTCGAGCACGGGCACGGAGACGTTGAACCTCACCTGATCGACCGTGTGGCGGTTCCGGCATTCGGAGCCATCCACCGCGTTGTGGACGGCATCCTCTCGGTCTCGCCGGTGACCCGACTGGGAACGGGTCGGGCCATTGGATGGGATCAACTCGCAAGGGCTTTCGTGGACGTGGTCCTTGTGGGTGCCGGCACATTCTCCGCAATCAGCATGCTGGTTTTCCAGCGCCGCCAACTGGGCTTGCCTTCCACCACACCGTGAAATCCCTCCGTTACTGGGTGCCCTTGGCCCCAATGCTCCTCGCGCTGCCGGCCACCGGCCTGCTGCATGGTTCCCTCAAGGAGCAACGCTCGCGGCTTGGCCTGATCCGTGGCCTGGAACTCGAACAGGCCCCCCCGGCCCTGGCCTTCACCACGGTTGCCCTCGGAGCCTTCCGCGGTCTCGTCGCCAACGGTCTCTGGTCTCGCGCCGTCCGCCTTCAAGACCGCGGCGAGTATTTCGAACTCGTTCCCCTTGCGAATTGGATCACGCAGCTTCAGCCCGACAACGGACTGGTCTGGGCGATGCAATCCTGGAACCTGACCTACAATCTCTCGGTACAATTCGACAACCCCGCCGATCGTTGGCGCTGGGTTCGACAGGGCATCGGACTCCTGCGCGACCAGGGCATCCGGTACAACCCCCATTCCATCGACCTCTACCGGGAGCTCGCCTGGTTCTATCAGGATAAGATCGGCTCCAACACCGACCACGCCCATCGATTCTTCAAACGCGCCTGGGCGATCGAAATGGGCGAAGTCCTCGGCCTCCACCGAGGTCCCGGGGCGTTCGTCCAACCTCAAACCGACGAGGATCGCGCCGCCGCCGAACTCCTCCGCGAACGCTACCACCTCGATCCTGCTCAGATGCAGCGGATCGACGTCGAGTATGGCCCCTTCGATTGGCGCCTTCCCGAACCCCACGCCATTTACTGGGCCCGCGTAGGGCTCGAACGCTGCCGCGACGCGGACGACATCATCCGTTTGCGGCGCGTCATCTGGCAGAACGTCGAGCGGTCGTTTCAGCGGGGCCGCATCGTGGGTTCGGGCGCGGAATCCGAGCTGGAATACGGTCCCAACCTGGACCTCATTCCGAATGCGTGGCGGGTCTACGAAGACATGAAGAAGCAGGAGCCCGGGCGGGAGGACTACATCGGACGCGGCCAGCGCAACTTCATCCGCGAAGCGATTTGCCTCCTCTAGTTCACTTCCCCCGCTTCCCCAACTCCAATCCCGAGTGCTCGATCAGGTCCGATCCGGACAGCACGGTTTCTCGCCGGCTCTCATCGCCGCCCTGGGTTTGGAACCCCGAGCGGTCCCGGCCGCCTCCACCAACTCAGCAGCGGGAGCCGCCCGCGGTCCCGCCGCGCCGTGAGGAAAGGGAAGGCAACTCCCGCGGCGCGAGGGTGGTGATTGACGTCGTCTCCGCGGCGATCCGAGCGACCACCGCGGAGACAGTTCAGTCAGACAAGCCCATCCCGACGAGGCTCGCCCTTGGCCGGTTGGTTGGAGGGATGGGTTTAGACGCAGCGTTTGCGGCAACGACGGATGGCCGCTCCGACCGCCAAAGCTCCCGCCGTCCACAAGGCGACGACTCCGGGCTCCGGCACAGCCGTGACTCCGAAGGCAAATGTGTCGGTCGCCGTGACCGGCCCGTCGAGCACGTGCGTGCCGTCCCACCGCAGGGTGACTTCGTACACGCCCTCCTGCGTGAATCCGAAATTGAAGTGGGCGTGCCCTCCCGGATTGAGACCAAAACTGTCCGCCCCGGAGATGCCGTCGCTTGTCGCGAATTTCGCCTCCGGATTCCCGAAGGAATCGGACTGCCAGAGGGAGAATTCGCCGCCTCCGGGTCCGGCGACGGAAACCAGGGACAGGGTGAGACTCGTCCAATCCGATCCATGGAGTTCCTCGCTCGCGAACCCAAGAAAGGGCTTGTTCAAGTCCTCGGCCTGCGGAAGAAACCAAAGCGACCCCCCCGCGGGCACGCCGATGAAGTCCCACTGGCTTCCCGCCGGCCGGCCGACAGAGGGATTTGCGACGAAGGCGATGATTTCGTCCGGAGCGAACTCCGCGTCGGCGCCCAATTCGGAGCCGCCGACCACGGCATCTCCGTGCATGTGCCAGTGAGGTTCCAACCCGCTTCCCTCATAGGCGACGCCGATGTCGGCGTGCCCCGAGGTGTATACCAACTGCGCGAACCCGGTCTCGACGACAGGGAATGAACCGAGAGAACCGAGCATGATCAGCGACAGGCTGAGTCTTTTGGAATGCATGTGTCTTCTATTGTTTTCCGGACGATGAGTTGAACCGACCCGCAATCGCCCGAATTGAGGGTCGGAGGGATGGTTGGCGGGCGTTCTTCGAGCGTGACCGAAGCCGCACGCCTATCCTGTGTCGCCGTTCCCCCCCTCCAATGACTTGGACCAACACTTGAAACCGCAGGACCCGACGGCCTTTCCCGTGGCGGCCGGGGCTTGAGGTTTTCCTAGTTCATTTCGAAGTCCGGGACGCCCCAGTGGGCGTTGGTGGCGGAACCCGGCAAAGCTGTTCGGGTTCGCGGTGTGGGATTCAATCGGTCGGATCCAAGACCAGCCACGCGCGGGAGCGCATCGGAAGCAGGGCTCGATCGACTACGGAATGAAGGTCATGCCTCCAGCAGTCGGATAGCCAGGAACCTATCGATGGAATGGACGGAAATCCTATTCCGGGGAAGGAGGTCCTCTCACTGGCGGACGGAGATATGCCTCGAGGTCGTGAAATCCGGCGCGGCGTTGCGAATGCAGCGTCGGGCCGGGAAACGAGGGCCGGCTGACAAGGGGTGGCGTGGGGCCCGGGTCGATGCCGCCATGAACAAGCGCCACGACGACGCAATCCGGCTCATGGCATTCCGCGTGGGAATCAGATTCTCCATGCCAGAAATGGTGGAGTGCCGGGAAAAGAGCCGCGGCCTGGACGGCGAGGAACAGACCAAGGAGCACAACCGCCGTGAAGCGGCGCGGACCGTGGGGGATCGCTCGCGTGTCCGGATGTTGCAAAGCGTTTGCAGTCTGTTGGCGGCCAGAACCGGATGCAACGAAATTTAAGCTCCGAATCCAGCTCGGCGCGGGGCTGATGGGCGCATCCGAGTTGTCGGCCCTACGACGGACGGGCAACCACGGGCAACCACGGGCAACCACGGAACACACTGAGAACACACTGAGAACACGGAGGAAGATGCGCCCGGCCTGATGGCACACAAGAAACCCGTCCCTTAGCCGTATCCCTTAGCCGTAACCATGCAGCAAGGGCAGGGGATTGCGGGCCACGGGCCGGCCATCACGCGAATCCGGCGTGAGATGCTTCGCACGGGGCCCCGGGCTCGATTCGGGGTGAACGTGGCGGCGGCTGGGTTCTGGGAGGGCTTTGGGAGCGCGGTCGATTCCGGTTTTTGTTGGTGTTTCCCACCTCAGCCGGGGCCCGTGGTTTGAGCCGATGTCCCAACGTCGCTTGAACCAAGCGCCAGGCACTCGGGGACTGGTCCTGCGCGGTGCCCAGCTTCGTCAGCAACGGCTCAGAGCCTGAGATTCCACTCCGTACGTCCATAGCGCTCCCGCACCCGCTCCGAAACCGTGTGCGCCACGAACCCGTTGGGCTCACTTGTCATCCGTATGCGACCGTTGCCGTCGCTCCAGGTAGCGATCCAACTCAGCCACCGTCTCGAAGACGGCAACTCCGGGGAGCGCCTTGATGATCTCGAAGACTTCCTTGATTTGCGGTTGCATGTTGATGAAGGAAACCTGGCCACCGCGTTCGCGGAGCGTTTTGCGGGCATTGGAAAACACGCGCAGACCGGCACTGCTGATAAACTTCAGCTGAGCCAGGTCGAAGACAAGTTCCTTGACCGAACCGCGAAGCACGGGCGCGAGCTCCCGTTCCAAATTCGACGCTGTCGCGGTGTCGAGGCTTCCAACAAGTTTTACCGTGGTCGCACTTCCGTTTGGCGAGCCGTTGCCTTTTAGGATCTGAACTTCGAGTGGCATATCGTTATTGTGTCCTATTCTCCATGGGATTGGTCCGCCGTTAGGCGGAGCCGTTGTCGGTTGAGAGCCTTTTGATCAGCCGCAGGATATTCTCGCCATCCTCCCGTCGATATCGAATTTCGTCGATGTGACGGCGGACCAACTCAATGCCCCAGCCACCAGGCAGATCGTGTTCCTCAGCCCGGACACGAGTCGCTACGGCGGTCGGATCGAAAGCCGGGCCGCGATCCCGCAATTCGATGACGAAGGAGTCAGACGACGACTCGGCGACCACTTGAAAGGTTCTCCCCGCATCGCGCAGCAAGGCGTGATTGACGACATTGCTGCCGCATTCCTCCAAGGCGAGGGCGAGCCCGAAGATGGCCTTTTCGGGAACGCCTCGTGTCCGAGCATACTCCTGGATGGCTTCAACGGCGCGCATCACTTGCTCAGGCGTGGCATTCAGTTCCAGCCTCACGCGCCGCCTTTCCCATGCGGCCCCTGACGCAGGGCGATACACCGCTTCAGCGACAGGATGGCGATGTCATCCGACTGCGGCGCGCCGGCGGCGAAGTCGCGGACGGCTTGCAGCAATCCCTTGGTGACGGCCGGTGCCGTCTGATTTGCGAACGTGGCGGCATCCGCAAGGAGGCGATCGTTGCCGTAGCATTCCTCTTGGCCGTTGAACGCCTCGCTGACGCCATCGGAATACAGGATCACGGTATCACCCTCCTGGAGGTCGAGTTCCACGCGCTCGAACTCCAAACCTGGTTCGAAGCCCAGCGCGGTCCCTAGGTTCTTGAGGGCCCAGCGCGGCGGAGCGCCGTTCGGCAGCAACACCGGACGGCAATGGCCAGCATTCGCCAATGTCAACCGGCCTGACTCGGGTTCCAGCACCGCGCATAGGAATGTCACGAACATCCCGGAGGGGTTGTCCGACGCGAGTTCGTCGTTGAGCCTGGCAAGAATGCGTTCTGGTTCGGGGATATCCCGGGCCAGCAACCGCGCGAGGCTGATCGCGCGCACCATGAACATCGAGGCGGGAATGCCTTTACCGGAAACATCGCCGAGAAAGACAACCAGTCGGTCCGGGCCCGCGGCGCACACGCCGTATAGGTCGCCACCCACTTCGCGGGCCGGTTCAAGTACGGCACCGAAGCTGACTCCATACGCCGCTTCGAGCGACGCAAAGTCGTGCGGCAGCATTCCCATCTGAATGTCGCGGGCGACGCGAAGTTCGCTGGCGATTTGTTCCTTCACGGCATCGCTGTATGCCTTTGCTTTGAGCAGTGAGCGGACGCGCGCCTTGACTTCGAGCATCTCGAAGGGCTTGGTCAAATAGTCGTTCGCGCCAACCTCGAAGCCCCGGGTCTTATTCTGCACTTCCTCCAACGACGAAAGAAACATGATGGGCACTTCGGCCGTCTCCGGCATTTGGCGAAGCCGCCGGCACACCTCATAGCCGTCAAGGCCAGGCATCACAATGTCCAGAAGCACGAGGTCGGGTGGGGTGCGCGCCGCGACCTGCAATGCCATCTCACCATTCAGGGCAAGGCTGAGCTTATGGTCGGCCTTTAGCCCTTCGACGAGAATGTCGAGGTTGGCCTTGGCGTCATCCACAAGAAGCACCCGGCAATCGGAAAGCTGTTTCATCCCGGTGGTAGATTGCGAAGCGCCTGTTCCAACCGTGTTTGAGCTTCGGCGAAGGCGTAGTCGTGCGTGAGTTTCTCAAACTGGGCCCACGAATCGTCGGAGAACAAGGGGCGCAAGGTGGACTGATTCGCTTCGATGAAGTCCGCCGCGCCGGGATCGAATTCAGATAGGAACCGGAGCAATTGTTCCGCGGTGGCGCGGGATTCGGCAAGGTCGACCGCCTGTGGTATCGCAGCTGCCTTTCGTGGTTCGGGGTGCGGCGAAGACAAGGCATCGTTCAGCCGGGCGGTCAAAGGATCCAACACACCGCTGAGTTGTTGAATTGCGGATGCCACGGCCGCTGGCTCCGCGCGCTCACGGATCACTTTCTCAAGCGTTCCGGCTACGCCCTGCACGGACTTCGCGCCAATGTTGGCCGCCACGCCCTTCAGCGTGTGCGCAATCCGCTCCGCTTGAGCAGCGTCGCCTGCGTCCAGCGCGGCGGTGATTTGAGCGACGGCCAAGCCTTGTTCCCTGGCAAACCGGCGAAGAAGCTCCGAATACAGCTTCCGATTCCCGGCGACACGCGTCAGTCCATCCGCGGTGTCGAGACCCGTGATGCCGGCACAGCGCTCGAGCCCCGTTGTCAGGTAATCCTCGCCGGATACCATCTCCGGTTGGCCCTTGGCGGGTCGCGCATCCTGTGCTGCGACGCCTTCCGGAGGCTTGTAGTAGCGCCCGACCGTGCCGAAAAGGTTGCCCGGGTCGATCGGTTTGGGGATGTGGTCATTCATGCCGGCGGCGAGGCAGCGCTGCCGTTCTTCCATCGTGGCGTGCGCGGTCATGGCGATGATCGGCAGTCGGGAGAACCGCGGGTCGCTCCGCAGTTTGGCCGTTGCCTGGTAGCCGTCCATCTCCGGCATTTGCAGGTCCATCAATACCACGTCAAAGGGCACTGGCAGTGGGCCGTTCGTCAACAACTCGATCGCTTCGCGTCCGTTGTTGGCGACCCGAATCCGCGCGCCGGCACCTTCCAACAGCTCGACGGCAATCTGTTGGTTGATCTCGTTGTCTTCCGTTAGCAGGATTCGGGCGCCACGCAGGCGGGCCGTATTTTCACTTTCAACCGGTGTGGCGATTCCACCCTCATCTTCGGCAAAGACGTTCACCAAGGCGTCCACGATCATGGACTTGGTGACAGGCTTGACGAGAAAGCCGTCGAGTTGAAGGCGCTCGGCCTCTTCGCGCACCTCCTCCCGGCCAAAAGCCGTGACAAGGACAATGTGAGGTGACCGCTCTAGGGTCTCGTCATTCTTGATGTGTCGGCTGGCTTGCAGGCCGTCCATCCCCGGCATTCGCCAGTCCATGAACACGATGTCGTACGGCGCCTCCGCGTCCCGCCTCTGAACGGCTGTGATGGCCTCGCGTCCGGACGCAACGACGTCCACATGGCTGGCCACCGCGCTCAAAGCCTCCTGCAGAATCTCCCGCGCGGCGGGGTTGTCATCCACGACCAGCACGCGCAGTTGGGACAACCTTTCGGGCACGATTTTCCCCGTGCCAGTCGGCGAGCCGACGCCGAGCCAGACCGTGAAAAAGAAGGCGCTGCCCACGCCCGGTTCGCTCTCTAGCCAGATACGTCCGCCCATCAACTCCACCAGTCTGCGGCAGATCGTGAGACCCAACCCCGTGCCGCCATGTTTGCGCGTCGTGGACATATCCGCCTGCGTGAACGGCTGGAAGAGCTTGGCTGACTGCTCCTTCGTCATGCCAAGTCCCGTGTCGCGCACGGTGAATCGAAGTTGAACCTTCTCACCCATGCGTTCGACCTGCTCAATCTCCAATCGGATCTCACCATGCTCCGTGAACTTGACGGCGTTGTTGACGAAGTTGGTCAAAACCTGGCCAAGCCGCAGCGGGTCTCCCAGCAGCACCTCGGGAATGTTCGACGCCGTGTGCGCGAGGAATTCCAACCCCTTCTCATGCGCTTTCTGAGCGGTGAGCGTGGTGACGGAGCCAATGACTTCATCGAGTTTGAAGTCGGTGGTTTCGATATCCAGCTTGCCGGCCTCAATCTTGGAGAAATCCAGAATGTCGTTGATGATGGCGAGCAACGATGTTCCGGCATTATGAACCTTGGTGACGTAGTCCCGCTGTTTGGTGTTGAGCGGCGTCTTGAGCGTGAGGTGTGAGAGGCCGATGATGGCGTTCATCGGCGTGCGGATTTCATGGCTCATGTTCGCGAGGAACATGGATTTCATTTCGGTGGCCTCCTCCGCTTTGGCTTTGGCCTGTTTGAGGGCGGCCTCCTGGGCCTTCCGCTCCGTCACGTCGCGGATGGATACGGCGACCTCCGCGGTTGCCCCCTGCCTCTCGGGCAACGGGCTCAGGCCGATCTCAATCGGAAAGTGCGAACCATCCTTGCGCACGCCGCGGAGCTCGCTGCTTGCCCCCATCTCACGGGCGGCGGGCGCGCGATGAAATCCTTGGCGCAGGGCGGCATGGCGAGGACGGACGTCGGCGGGCACAAGCACCTCGACGGGTTGACCAACGAGCTCCTCGCTTGTGTAACCAAACAGCGTCTCACATCGCGCATTGACCAATTGAATGACACCCCTGGAATCGACGACCATCAAACCGTCCGGTGCGAGCTCAAGCACACTTCGATAAAATTTCTCTGTCTCCTGCAGTCGCTCCCTCTGCTTGCTCAACTCCCCCTGCTGGGCAAGCAATTCTTCCTTCTGCGACAGCAACTCCTCCTGCGATTGGGTGAGTTCATCCGTTTGCTCTTCCAGTTGACGCGCCTGTTCCTGCGTTTGAGCGAGCAGTTCCTGCGTGCGGAGATTGCGCTGAAGCACTTCCAGGCTCATCGCGACCACCGGCAGGAACTCATCGAGCAGTGCTCTTTCCCGCTGGTTGATTTCACGGAATGACGCCGTTTCAAGCACCCCGAGCAGTGAATCCTTCGAAAGGAGAGGCCGCGCTGTCGCGGAGGTTGGCCGAGCGGAGCCAACACCGGAGGAAACGCAGGCGTAGTTGGGCGGGAGATTTGCCAACGCGAGTGCCTGGCGTTCACTCGCGCACTGGCCTACCAGTCCTTCGCCCGGCGCGATTTCATCAGCCGCATCGTTGGCGAGACCAAACCCCGCGCGGCGACGGAGTCGCATCGGCTTCTCCTCGCAGGTGTAGAAGGCCCCGACGCCGCCGCCCAGCAATGGCACCAAACCCGAGAGCAATCGCTGACCAAAGTCCTCCAACGTTGCGACGCCCTGCAACTCGGCCGTAAGCTTCGACGCGTTCGACTTGATCCAGCCCTGTTCGTCCGTCGCGGCTGCACCGCGCTTGAGCACCTCCACCGAACGCGCGAGTGCTCCGGTTTCGTCGCCCGCATCCGTGAACGGAACTGCTTTTCCGTAGTCGCCGGCCGCCACAGCTCTGACCGATTTTTCCAACTCCCGGATGGGCTTGACGATTCGTTGGAACGTCAAGAAGCCAAGCACCGCCGCCAGAAGCAACGCCGCCGAGTTCCCGAGGACCATCTTCTCCCTCGCTTCTTCAATCGCGGCGAGGGCATCCTTCCCCGCCTTCATTGCCAGCCCTTCGATATTCTGGGTCCATTCCTCCGAGACTTTGCTGAGGCGCACGCCCACTTCACTCGCATGGCCATTGATGACACCGATGGCTTCGGCGCGATGACCGGCATCGGAGAGTGCCAACGAGCGCTTGGCTTCCGCAATCCACTCGCCGCTGAGTGTTTGGTACTCAGTGAGCAAACGTCGCCCCTGATCGCTGGAGATTAGATTGTCCGCATAGGTCCGAAGCAGCCGGATCACATGCCGTTCGTTCTCCGCGAAGGCGGCCCGGGCCGTGCTGCGCTGCGCATCGGTGGACGCAAGCAGGTAGCTGTACGCATTGATCCGCAATTCCGAAAAGTTCTGCGAGAGATTGCCCAGGGTGGCGAGCGCCATGATGCGCGATTCTGCAACGAAACGGCTGCGCGCCTCGACCTTGGACAGTTGGAAGCGGGTGAACACTCCCAAACCCGCCATTGCTGCCAGCGGCACCGCGAGCAGGATTATCAAGCGTCTGGCGATCGTCATACTCTGGCCCTACACGCCCACCACCGGGGCTAACCACGCTCCATGGCGCCGCGCCCCGGAATCCTGCTCCCACGACGCCGGGAGTAGATGCCTTCCTCTTTCGGTTGAAACCAATGAGCGGCGTTACCTAGATTCTCGGCCGGATCCACAATCAACAAGCCTTCCGGCGCAAGTATTGACGCGATGCGCTCGAGCACCGCGTAGCGGTGGTGCACTTCAAGGTACATGAGCACGTTGCGGCAAAAGATCACGTCAAATGGACCTTCGATTGGCCAGATCACATCCACCAGGTTCAATGAACGGAACTCGACGAGGCGACGCACGAAGGGGGCGATCACCCAATGCCCGGAGGCATTCGGCGAGAAGAACCTTTCGCGCCGTCCCGGGTCCAGTGACCCAAGCGCCACTTCTCCGTATTCGCCTCGTTTGGCGACTGCCAGCGCCTTCACATCGATGTCCGTAGCGAGGATGCGGACCTTGGGATCCTCCTGCCGGAATGCCTCAACCAGCGCCATCCCAAGAGACCAAGGTTCCTCGCCCGTGGCGACGGCAGCTGACCATAATCGCGCCCGCCCGCTCTCGCCAACAACCCGCATGGCATGGCGTGCGGCGACAACGAAATGATGCGGATGCCGGAAGAATCCGGTGAACTTCGTGGTCAGGAGACAGAGAAATTCTTGCCTGGCGGCCGTGTCGCCGTCTTCAGCGGAAGCCAACCATGCGTCCAGCCCGGCCCTGTCCCGAATGGCAGAACGCCGGTAGCGATGTGCCAGGAGTTCGCGGTGGCGCTCAAGCAGGTCGATTCCCGCCAGGCTCAGCGCGAGTCGCCGCATCCGACCAAACTGTTGCTCCGTCAGAATCATGATTCATGGACCGATGGCGTGCTTGCCCCACCTCATTCGCCGTCGTTCAGTTTGCGGGCAAGGAGCCACATCCGGATCATCATCTCGACAACGGAATAGACGGTTGGCACCAACACGCCCGCGGACCAGGCTGGGCAACCGCGTTCTTGGGCCGCAAACTCCGGCCCGCGGTGCATCCGCAAGTGGAGCGCAACGATCGGCTACTTCGCTTTCGGGGTTCCTGGCCATGGATTCTCCGGCCCATGACCTTTTCGCGTGGCGAGATATTGATCCAACGCCTCCAGGTCCTTGAAAACGTGAATGCCGGGAAGCGACTGGATGATGGCGAAGACTTCCTCGACCTGAGGTTGCATGTGGATGAACGTCGCGTGGCTGCAGCGCATCGCCATTTGTTTTCGCGCCACTGAAAAGATCCGTATGCCGGCGCTGCTGACGAAATTCAACCCGGCGAGATCAAACACGAGTTCGCTGACTTTCCCTGCCAGGGTTTTGAGCAACTCTCGCTCAAGCTCCGGAGCGGTCGCTGTGTCAAGGCTGCCAATCAGTGTAATGATCGTCGCGTTGGAGTTGAATGCGCTCTTCCCATTCTCTATTTGAATCGATAGGGGCATGATTCCGTTTCGTTGCGTCTGGGATGTGTGTCCTTGGGCTTCGGCTGTTCGTCCGGCGAGCGTGGCAAACCGCGGTTGGCTTGCAAGTTCCGTATTGCGCCGAGCTGAACGCTCCGTGGAGACCGAGGCGATCGTCGCAGCGTTGGTGGAGCACGCGAATCGCGCCGATCCCGACCGTGCGGGACCACCCACAAGGCGGAGATGCGGCCGGCGGCGATGGAGACCCGGATAAAGGGGATGACAATTGGCGGTTCGATCCCTGGAATTCGGGTATGGCGAACATCCGGGATCATCGCGAGATGGAGAAGCGCCGGAGGAAGGCGGCCCAACTGTTCGTAAGGAATATCGCGGCGCCGCGGTCGCCCGTCTTCTGGGTGTCGCCCGGGAGGTTGCCTGCTGATGGAAGGCTGGTTGGTGTAACCGCCACTCGCTACCCGGGCGCACCTCTTTCCCTATTTCGGGTGCAGTACCGCAGGAACATCGCCGCCTCCGAGGCCACACGCGGCGGGGATCCTTGGAATGGCCCGGGTCTTCACCGCGGCACTTTGGCGCGCCGGAACAGGAAGCCCGCTCGCGTCGCATCAACGACTTCCACCGATCAGATTTTCTCCTTGCCGTGCCGCCCCAATCCGCCATGTCGGGTTAGTTCGCGGCGACGGCTGGGAGGTGGAGGATTCGTTGGATGTTTAGCGGGGCCCAATGGCGGGATTGCGCGGCTCCCTCGCGTCCGCGATTGCCGTGGGTGGCCGCGATCGCGAAGGGGCTGGTGTAGATCCTTCCTTCGAACTCGATTCGGACCTCGCCTTCGGGTCCGCCCGGTGAGGCGCCGTCGTAGAAATTGATCGAGGCTTGCACCTCGCGCACATCGACCGGTTCCTCGAACTCGATGAATTCGTAGTCGCGTCCGGGAGACGAGCGGTGGTCCTTCTCGTAGTAGCCCTCCGGACTGCGAGGATGCTCGAAGTAGAGCCGCTGGCGCCCGGTGCCGGGACGCGCGTAGAGGTCGAGGTCGATGTCGCCCTTCCAACGGATTCCGATCTTCATCGGACCCGTCATCCGGACGGGAGGGCTCTGGGCGGCATCCGCAATTTCCTCGCGGGCGATCCAATCCAGGGACCCGATGTCCCGCGTGATTCGCAGCATTTCGACCTTGGTCTGGGCTGGGTCGATCGCGGGGGGAGCAACCGGGTTCTCAACAGCGGGGGACGGTCCGCGAAGGGCCGCGAAGGCGGTGGGGAGGTCGCCGGTGAAGGTCCGCAGTCGCCCACCCTGTCGTTGGACATAGAGCGCCCAGAACCTCGAGATTTTTTCGCGATGCAGATCGCTCATCCACGGATCCCCGGAGTAGGCCCAGTGAACGACGACTCCGTCGAGGGCATGGTCGCGGCCCTCAAGTCCGTAGACCGAGGCGTCGCGCGACGCGAGCAGGTGCCCGTCGGAGGGGAAATAGCCGCGCGCCATCGAGAAGCCGGGTTCCTTTCCGTCCTGGTGGAGGGGACTGCCGAAGAGCGACACGAACAGCGTGTGGTTCGTCGCGGCCAGGTTGCGGCCGATGAAATCCAGGAGGCGCGGCGCGTGGAGTGCCTGGCTGAAGTCGAGCCCCTTGGAGGGCTCGGGCTTCAGGGGGTCCGCGGCGAGGAAGCTTCGCAGCCGCTGGATCGGCTCGCGAAACTGAGTGGCCCGGGTTTTCGGGCTGGAGAAGGCGGCTCGCCGGGGGATTTCGAACTGGCTGATCGTCTGGATTCCGAAGCCGTCGAGGAAATGGATCGACGAGCCGGAGGGCGCGTCCTCGAGGATGAAACGGACGATGTGCCGGAAGATGGGATCCTTCGAATCGCGGGCGAGGAACGGTGACAGTCCGAACACATACCGGACGTCCGCCGAGGGATCGGGTTCGCCGGCGGCCGAAGCGGCTGACGTGGGTGACGTGGCCGACACGGATGGACAAGTGAGGATGAGGGCGAGGAGCGTGGCGAAGCGTGTCAGGCGGGTGTCGAGGCAGCGGGTCTTGGGAATCGAGGCGGCGGGCAAAGGGTGGATCAGGCGGCTGTTCATGTTCATCGCGGGCCTCCGTTGGTGGCCGAAACCGGGTGGGTGCCGTTGGATTCGGGGGCCTCGGTGGTGAGGCGGTCGATGTCGGCGAGGCGGGTGCGGAGTTGATCGGCCATTTCCTCGATGAGCAGTCGTTTCTGGTGGCTGCGGTCGCGGCGCGCGGCGATCTCGCGCTGGTAGAGGGAGCGGGCGTAGGCGATGAAGACGGCGAGTTGCTGTTCGATCCTGCACTGGTTGCCGAGGGCGACGGCGAGGGCGGATCGTTCGCGGGAGACTTCGTTTTCCAACAGGCGCCGGTCGTCGTCGAGTTGGGCGAAGGTCGGGTTGGTGGCGAGCCGGACGGGGCGGTGTCGCTGGTAGATCTGGGTCATGTAGATGCCGAGCGCCGCCGAGAGGCAGATCTCGGCGATCGCCTGCGCGGCGACGAGGATCATGTCGATGCGCTTCACTCCGGCTTCATTGGCGCCCCAGAACGAATTGGATTGGGAATTGGAATCGGTGCCGTCGGCGGCTTCGGTGCCACTCTGGGGATCTGAGAAAACGCTGAGAGTGGCGATCTGCTCGTCGGTGGTTTGGGAGAGGGAAGGGTAGACGCTGGAGTAGGCGGCGACCCAGACGAAGACCGAGGCGAGACCGACGGCAAGGCTGGTCCAGAGGTAGGCGGCGCGGGCGCGGCGGGACCGGAGGAAGTCCCATCCCACCTTCAGGGCGAGGGCGCCGACGGGAAGGAGGGCCGCCCAGAAGTAGGCGCGAATGGGGTTTTGGGAGAACGTGACGATGCCGGACTCGAGGAGGTTGAAAGAGACGTTCAGGACGCCGAAGAAGAGGAGTCCGGTGATCGCGAGGGCGGCGGCCGTGAACATCGTGCGATCCCACAAGTTCCAGGGGGCGTTCGGCTGGTCGTCGGGGACACCGTCTTCGATGGCGGGAACGCAGCGGTCCTGGGCCGCGAGATTCCGGCGGACCTGGAGGAGGCGGGGTTCGAGGGAGGCCAGGCGTTCCTCGGCGGTCTGACGTTCGAGGCGGAGGCGTTCGAGGTCGGATCCGTGCTGGTTGAGGAAGAGCGCGCGATGAAAGCTTTCGACGTTCTCCGCTCCGCCGTCCTCCCCGGAATCGATGACGCTTCGGATGAATTCGAGATGAATGGAGGAGGGGATCTGCGGGGGGCCGGAGGGGGAGGTGAGGTCGTTCATGGCGTGGGGGGAGGGGCGGGGTATGGGCGCGGGGGTCCGTGCGCCGCCGGGCGGATCGCGCCCGGCGGCGTGGATCAGATCCGATGGGGACCTGCGATTCAGGGATTGACCTTCAGAAGACACGCGGGGCGCTTGAATCCCTGGTGCCCGGTTTGTCGTCCGCGTTGGATTCGGGGGACTTGTCCTTGGACTTTTCCTTTTCCTTCTCCTTCATCTTCTCGATCTCCTTTTCGGCCTTGCGGATCCTGGCCTTGGCGTCGGCCTCCTCGGATTCCGCCTCGAAATCGTTTTCGAGGCGGTCGAGTTGTCGTTCGAGGCGTTCCACCTGGTTCTGCATCTGTTCGATCTGCTGGCGGAGCGCCCGGCGCTGGGATTCAACCACCTTGCGCCGGACCTCGATCGCCCGTTTCTCGGCTTCCGCGCCAGAGGCCCTGGAACCGTAGATGACGTCGCCCGCCGCGGGGCCGTGGTTCCATTCGAATCGCTCGATCCGCTCGCCGGCTTCGCGCGCGGCCCGTTCGAACTCTTTGGCGGCGATTTCCATGTCCTTGGCGAGCCCTTCGAATCGGAAGTGCACCTCCGGCTGGGGGGGGAGTTCCGGAAGGTCCGGGTTCGAGCGGCTTCGGACCAGGGATTCGACCATCTTCTCGAGCCGGCGCATGCGGTCCTCGAGGGCTTTGGACGCGCCTGAGGAGTCGGAGGACCAGGCGGCGCCCGCGGAGGCCGTCTTGGGCGGGCGCGGGGCCTTGGCGGGCGCGGGTTTGGCCGCGGGCAGCGGGGTCGGATGGGGTAGCGCCGCGGGCGCCGGCATGATGACGGTTCGGTGGATTTCCCTGCGGTTTTCCGGCTTGCCGTCCTCGGACGACACGATCGTGATCGTCGAGCTGTGGGAATGGCCGGAAGCGTTGGATTCGACGGTGCGGCCTGGTTTGCGTTTGGGCTTGTCGGACGGCGGTTCCGAATCGGTCGAGATCGTCAACGACCTCCCGGAGGGATCGGTCTCGGCGAGCAGGAGATCGAATTCGAGGTCGGTGTCGACGTTCACGTTGACGTCGGCCTCCGCCAGTTCGGGGGTCGGCGGTTCCGTTGG
Source organism: Limisphaerales bacterium (assembly GCA_050250555.1). Classification (GTDB taxonomy): domain Bacteria; phylum Verrucomicrobiota; class Verrucomicrobiia; order Limisphaerales; family CAIMTB01; genus CAIMTB01. The sequence continues at coordinate 2,201 of JBFWOK010000087.1, read as the reverse complement.
GAGCACGTCGGGGTTTTCGGGGGCCTCGAGTGCCAGACGGGGTGCGGCCGCGATTCCCGTGGCTGCGATCAGTAGCGCCGCGAGAGTGAGAAGCCCCATCCGCACCGGCGCGATGCGGGGCGAGGCGTTTCGTTTTGAATCGAGTATCATGTGGATTCTTTCTCGGAGTTGGTTCGGGTTGCTCCACGCCGCCGGCGCGGCCGCCCACTGGCGACCGTTGGACCGGCTGGCGAAGTCGGTGAGGAAAAGGGCGTAGTCGCGCGGGGCGCGGGAACTGGCGAGCACGTGGTCGTCGCACGCGATTTCGCGGTCGAGCGTCAGGCGCCGGGACAGGGCCAGAACGCCTGGATGAAAGAAGAAGACGGCCCGGATGCCCTGTTGAATCAGGTTGGTCCAGTCGTCCAGCCGCTGCACATGGGCCAGTTCATGGCGGAGCACGGGATCCAGTTTTTCGGGGGCGCACGCCGAGAGTGAATCGGGCAGCAGGATGGCGGGTCGGAAGAATCCCACGGCCATGGGGGAGCGAAGATCGGCGACGGCACCCAGTTCGATCGTGCGTCGGACCCCCATCTCGCGGCGGATGGAATCGAATCGGTCGCGAAGCGCTTCGGAAACGGGGAGGCGATGACGCTTGATTCGTTGGAGGACCAGGCATTGCCACGCGAGTCCCACGAGGCGAAGCCCGGCGAGGAGCATCCAGACTCCCGCGAGGCCGAAAGCGAGACCCGGATGAAGCGCGAGGCGGAAAGGGTCCACGGCCACCCAGCGGGTACGCCAGCCTTCGTGGAACCAACTGGAGGGCTCCCGCGCAATCCCGGCGTTTTCAGCGTCGGAACCCTTCTCCAGGCGCCATCGGTCGACTTCCGATTCGTGAGGGATCCACGCTTCGACGAGGGTGAGGTCCGTCTTGGAGGGCGTCCGTGGATTCGCCAGGTCCGGCGCCAACGTGGATCCCGGTGACGTTGGCACGGGCCCGGGCGCGGGGGTGGGGCTGGAGGTGGGTCTGGGTTGGGGATGAACGGAGTCCCTCCGAATGGTATCGACCGGGGATTCGCCGGAGTACGGGCCGGACCACGACGCGCCCGCGGTGGCGAAGGAACCACTCGGATCCGACGGCCTTTCGTGGACTGACTCGAACCACGCCGGGTCCGCGCTGGGTTGGGAGTGATCATGATCCGCGCCAGCGACAGCGGAGGCGGGGGCGGAGGCCAGGACGAAGTGAACGACCGGGAGGGCGGCGACGGTGAGCAACGACGCGAAGGCCGCGGCGTAGCGGGTGGCCGCGCTCGTGAAGTGGCACATCCTCAATCCCAGGAGGGCGGCTCCGGAGAGGAGGAGCCCCTGGACCACGCCGTTGCCGAGGGCGCTGCAGATTCGGAAAGAAAGCGATTCGAGGTCGGCGATCATGGCTCTGAAGCTGGTGGGAGGGACGGTTTGCCGGGTTGCCAGGGGGAGGGGTGTTTCAGCGGTGGGATTCAGCGGGACGGATTGGCGGGCGGCGGGGGTGCCTGGGGCGCGGGCGCGCTGGGATCCCGATCCTCGGCGAGGATTCGATCCTTGAGCGCGTCGAGTTCGGCGGGGCTCAGTTCCTCCTCCCGGAGGAAAGCGAGGACCAATTCGCCCGGGGAACCGGCGAAGAATTTCTGGAGCAATTGCCGGACGGCTTTCCTGGCGGCGGTCTCGCGTTTGACTTTGGGAGTGTAGACGTGGGCGCGTCCGTCCTTGCGGCAGGTGAGGTAGCCTTTCGCGTGGAGGATGCGGAGCATGGTCAGGACAGTGGTGTAGGCGGAGCCGTCCTTGCCCTGGAGCGCCTCGGCGACTTCGGCGACGGTGGCGGGGCCCTTTTCCCAGAGGACCTCCATGATGCGATGTTCGGCGTCGGTGAGGGTGCGGGACTTCTTGCGTGCCATGGCGGGGTGGGTTCGGTTCGGTTCGGTTCGGATCGAGTCGCGTCGAGTGGGATCGAGTTATTAAAGAATTAGTTTTGAAGAGGGAAGCGTGGGAGCGGCGCCGAGTCAACTAAAAGATTAGTAGTTTGGGTGCGATGGGTGCGCCTTCTGGTAGCAGGTGGGGCTGCGATGTCGGGATCGGGATCGGGATCGGGATCGGGATCGGGGTCGGGATCGGTGTTGTTTGTAAACGCGGGTCCCGATTCCGATTGGGAGCGGGGGTGCCGGATTCGATAGATCGGAAGAGCACAC
>JBFWOK010000086.1:0-29090 GCA_050250555.1 Limisphaerales bacterium | reverse complement strand
TCCTCCGAAGAAGATGGCGTTGCGGGTCATCTCGGGATAGAGCGGCTTCCCATCGGAGCCCTGGAAGAGCGGAGTGAACATGTCGTGTCCGAACCAGTAGCCGAAGAGATGGCCGCGCTGCTCGTTGTCGGACCAATGGGTGAGGATGGTCTTCAGGGGCAGGAGGGCGAACAGCGCGAGGAGCGCCTTGAGGTGGGGGCTGGCGGGACGAAGGGCCAGCAGGGCGACGCCGGCGAGCGCGAATCCGAGGGCGAGGACGCTGGCGAACCGCGTGACGAAGTCCCGTGTCGCCTCGATCCCGAAGAAGTAGGATGGCTGCTCGGGTGGGAAGAGTTCGACCCAGCCGAAGGTGACGGCGACCACGAAGAGGGCAATGCCGCCGCCGACGGCGGTTGCGACCATGAGCCATTTCCGGATCTGAAGGTATTCGACGGCGGCGCTGGCGGCGATGAGGGCGACGCCGTAGCCGAATCCCATGGCGATGATGACGTGGGAGGCGGTGAAGAAGACCTTGGTGAGCTCCCGGCTCTGGCGGTCGGGATTCGGGTTGAGCAGCCAGAGAAGGAGGAACGCGAGGCAGACGTAGATGGCGCAGAGGCCGATGAGCCAGCCTTTTTCCGTCTTCCGGAGCCGGGCCCAGAAAAGGAAGGGCACCAGGGCGATCAGCAGGTAGATCAGGTTGAACTCCTCGACCGCGCCTTCGAACAGCATGAGGACCTGGTCGAAGATCCGGCCGGCTTCCATCGAGGGGTTCGTCTTCTCGTATTGTCCGCGGGTGAAGGCGTGGACGAAGCCGTCCCAGGTGCGGGGGTAGCCCCAGTTGAGGGGGGGATTGGTGACGGAAGTCAGCGGCATGTAGAAGTACAGGCCGGCGCCGAGGGCGAACATCCCGAGGCAGATGGCGGCGGGGACGAGTTCGGTGGCGAGGCCCTCGGTTTTCATCGTGAGCCAGCCGCAGGTGATGATCGAGCCGAAGCCCACGAGGTGGAAGATCAGCGAAAGGGCGGGGCTCGTGCGGATGTTTTCGAGGCCGCCGGTCTGCATGAGGATCAGGCCGACGACGTAGATGACGGAATTGGCGAGGAACGCGTCGCGGCCCAGTCGACGATTGACCATGGTGATGAGCACCTCGATGCCCATGGCGGCGACGATGAGGGTCTGATGGTTTGTGAACGCGATGCCGAAGAGGAAGGCCGCCCAGTACAGGTATTTTCGCTGACCGGGAGCGTAGGTGTAGTGCAGCAGGAACACGAACGTCATGAGCAGCGCGAGCACGCTGAGGGTGTAGACCTCGACGATGACGGCCTGGCTCCACATGACGCCGTTGAAGCCGATGAGCAGGCCGGCGGCGACGGCGGCCACCACGCAGATGGCCCGGTGCATTGACTGCTCGATGGCTTTCGCGGTGTCGATGGAATCCACCAGGAGACTGCTCACCCGGGAGACCATCAGGGCGAGGATTCCGGAGGAGAAGGCGGCCGCGACGGCCGACGAGACGGCGACGCGCCAGGCGATGTTCGAAAACGGGAGGAGGACCGTGAAGAGCCACGTGTAGAGCGTCCAGACCGGGTAGCCCGGCGGGTGGGGCACACCGGCGTAATAGGACGCGACCGCCAGTTCACCCGAATCCTCGAGGGTCACGTCCGGCGCGATGGTCCAGAGGTAGCCCGCCAGGGTGAGCACCGTGGTGATCAGGGCGGCGAACCAGTCGTGCCGTCGGAAGAGGGGGAGTGGGACCAAGGGCGGTGCGGGCGGATCGTTCCGGGCTGGCGCCGGGGTTGCGCCGGGTTTCCTGGAGGCGGCACCGGGCAGGGGAACGTTCCTGGACTTCGCGTCGGGCTTGGGATTGGACATACCTTATCGGGCGAAAACGTTGGTCTGGCGAAGCAGCAAAGACCCGAAGCTTGACGACAGGCCGCCGGGGGTTGTCGAACGAAAATTCGGCCGGGGTGGGGCGTTGCGCTCGACCTGTTCGGTGGGGACGCCGACCCACGCCGAGGGCCGGCCGGCCAGGGTGAGCGCGCCGGGGTCCGAGCTTTCTGGCGGCCACGCCGTGGCGAGACTCAGGAGAAGCATGGCGGTCGCGGTCAGCGGGGCCACCCAGATTCCGGAGGCCAGGAGGGGGCGCCCGGTCAGCTCCAGGCGCCCGGACGACCGGGTCGGGAACAGGCGTTCCCTAAGCTTCCGGGAGGGTTTTCGGGGTTTGAAGCCACGAAGGGTCGCTTCCAGGTTGGTCAGTGAGTTCATGGGAATCCTCCGTCAATCGTGAGCGCAGTTTCTGCAGTCCATACCGGTATCGGCCCGCCGCCGTGTGGGGCGAGATCGCGAGAAGCTCCCCCATCGCCTCGAACGTCAATCCGTGCCACAGCTTCAGGACGATGGCTTCGCGCTGGTCCGTGGGGAGTTTCGCCAGGGCCGTCATCGCCGCCCGTTCGGCCGGGGTCTCCGTCGGTTCGCGTTCGAACCAACGGGCCGACTCGAGTTCGCGCAGAATCCGGCGGAAGAGGCCCCGCCGATGGTTCATGGCCCGGTTGCGGAACGCGCGGATGAGGTAGTGATCGGGTTGCCGCGGCGCCTCCGGAAGCTCCATGAGCGCCCGGAAGACGTCATGGACCACGTCCTGCGACTCCGCGTGGCCGAGGCCCAGGGCGCGGCCATAGAGCACCAGCTGTGCCGCGCGCTCATCGTAAAGGCGCGCCGTCCAGTCGGAGCGGGTGGGGTGATCGCCGGGATCAGGCACTTCACCGATAAGACACCGGTTCCGGGCGGATTTGTATTTCGAAATTCCGGAGCCGTGGATCTCACGGCGAGGGCGGAAGTCCGGCGCTGAGCGAGGTCCGGGTCCGCGACGGGCCGATCATGGCGAGTATCGGGGACTCGCGCCTCGCCGCTTTGGTTCCAGGAACCGCGGAGCATTCCACCACGAAGACACGAAGATCACGAAGAAGGAGAATGGATTGGATGCCATCCCTTCGCTCGGTCTTCGTGTCCTTTGTGCGCTTCGTGGTCCAATGCCCGGTTCATGGCGAGCATCAACGAGTCGCGCCTCGCGCGGTGGATCCATCACCCCGGATTCTCTCACGGAGGCGCGGAGACACGGAGGGGGAAGGAATCCGTCCGTTGATCTCCGTGCCTCCGCGCCTCCGTGTGAGGCCCATCCAGGCTCACGGCGAGGTTCCGCCCCGGGGTGCGCCGGGACCCGTCGCGATGGCGGCGCGCGCCCGTTGCCGATGTTCGGGATCCTCCGAGCCGTTGGCGATTTTCTCCAGAACGGCGAGCACGGAGGCGCGATCCGCGGCGTCGGTCATCCGTTCAACCGCCCGGAAGGCCGCCTGTTCGGCCTCCTTCCGAATCGAAGGATCGGCGAGGTACGGTTCCAGCAGGCGGAGGCCTTCCGCGCAATTGAGGTCGCCGAGGCCTGAAAGGATCAGCTTCTTCTCATCGGGCTGATCCCGGACGGCGGCGTTGGCTTCGGTCAGCCACTGGACGGATTCGGTGGGCGGTCGGCGGGGCGACCCGGCCCCGGGCGGGGGTGTTCGCTCCGAGTCCCCGGCCCAGAGCGTGGACAGGGTGACGATTCCGCGGAGGGCGAGGGTGCGATGCACGTCATTGGTCGTGGTCCGGAAGAGTCGGAGCAGGGTTGGGACCGGGCTTGCGTCGGGCCAGTTGACGAGCAGGCGCAGCGCGAGGTCGCTGGTGGCGGGTTCCGGATCCTGGCAGGCCCGCGCGATCGCCCGCGAACCGACGGGATCGCCCAGCATCGCCATCACCTGGAGGAGGGAGGCCCGGCCTGGAACCGAAGCTTCCTTCTGAAACGCCTGCGCCAGCGGTTCGCTTCGGCGCGTTGGGTTGTCCTGCTTGATGCAAATCGCGTACAGGGCGCGTTCCGCCCGGTCGCGCACGCCGGGATCGGCGCGGTGGACGGCGGTTTCGATCACTTGCGGAAGGTCTTGGAGGCCGGCCACGGCCGCGAGCGCGTCGAACGCGGCTTTGGCGACCGCCGGATCGGGGTCGGCCGCTTGTGCGAGGAGCGCCGGGGTCGCTTCCCGGGCATGCCGGTAACCCAGGATCGCGATGAGCCGGGCACGAACCGGCGGTGGGGTGTCCGGCAGCACACGGAGGAGAGCCGCATCCGTTTCCTCGCCGCCGAGGCGGCCGAGACTCTCCGCGGCCGCTTCGGCGAGTGGCGAGTTGGGGTCGGGATCGGGTCCGGCGGACTCGAGGGCTTGGATGAGGAGGGGAAGGCTCGAGGGTTGGCCCAGGGTGCCAAGGGCGTCGATCGCCGCGATTCGGACGGAAAGAACCTCGGAGCTGGCCAGCGGTTCGATCGCGGGAGCGTGGCCGGATTCCCCACGATCGGCGAGCGCGCCGAGGATCAGGACACGCAGGGATGGGGTCGAACGCGACAGCTCCGACGCGAGGGCCTTGCTGACGGCGGGTCCCGGGAGTTCACGCGCAACGCGGGCGCCGAGCTGCTGGGACGCGGGATTGGGCGACCGGAGCTGTTCGAGGAGGGTCGGGATTCCCGAATCGCCACGGCTGAGGATGGATCCGCGGATCGCGGCGAGGCTCAAGGGGCCGGGGGGCGCGGCTCGGACGGCCGCCTCGAAGATTGCGGCCGCCTGGGACGCTTCGCCTCGGGCGAGAAGGATTTCGCCGGCGACAATGCAGGCTTCCACGGCGGCGGCTTTGACGACGGGTTGGGAGTCCGCCTTGCCGGCGGTGTCCTGGAGGACTTTCAAAGCCTTGGGAGTGGTGATGCGTCCCAAGGCCAGGAGCGATTCCTCGGCGACGCCGGAGGCGGGATTGCCCGCGAGACCCGCGAGCGCATCGACCGCGGCCGGATCGAGCCGCGCGCCGAGGGAGTTGATCACGCCCGCGAGGAAAGGGCCCTTCAGGCGGCCCAAAGCGGCGCGGAGCGCGTCGGCCGCGACCGGGCTCGGGTGGTTTTCGAGGGCGTTGCGGGCGTGGACGGCGAGCTGGGGATGGTCCAGAAGGACCGCGATCACGGGAATCGAGTCGGGATTTCCAACGATCGCGAGTTGCTGGCAGGCCAACGCCTTTTGGGCGACGGACGCTTCCTTGTTCCGGAGTGTGTCGATCAGGGCGGGTGTGTCGGTAGACGACGCGAGCCCGGAGGGGCGGCCCGAAGCCGCGCGCAGGGAGGTTGTCGGTCCCGACAGCGTCAGAATCAGAATCAGGGCGACGACGAGCGCGTCGAACCCGAAATGGCGCTGGGCCGAGGCCGCGATCGGGATCGGGATCGGGATCGGAATCGGGATCGGGATCGGGGTTCGAACGGAACCGCGGGCGGAATTCGTTTTCATGATCGAAGGGGAGGAGGATCAGTTCAGATGTGCCACGGTTCGCGGAATGCCCGACTGCGCATCCGGTTGGCCTCGTCGTCGCCTGGAAATTCCTCCTTCACGGGGTCGTAGGTGACCGGGCGACCCAGCATCCAGGCATTGGCGGCGGCGTGGGAGGCCAGATGGGAATGGCGCATCACCGAGCTGTTGCAGTGGGTGAGGCCGCGGGATTTGACGCAATCGAGGAAGTCCCGGGTGTGGCTCGAGGCATTGGTTCCGGCGACCCTCGCGAACTGGCGCATGCCGGATTGGAGGGACTCGGGTTGGGTGATGATCTGGCCGGTGTCGCCGGTTTCGACCCACCCGGCATCGCCGATCCAGCGGATCGGGCAGGTTCCGGTGGAGGTGCGGTAATGGGGTTCGCGTTTGCCGAAGGGCGTTTCCAGGAAGTCGATGACGAGCTTCACACCGTTCGCGTAGCGGGCATGGATTCCATCGGGGGTGGGTTCGAACTCGACCGGCCCGGTCTGGTCGGCCTGGTTGGCCCACTGGCAGAGGTCGACGGTGTGGGCGGCCCAGTCGAGGATCGCGGCGCCCGAGTCGAAATCGTAATGCCCGCGCCAGCCACCGTTGACGTAGGTCTTGTTGTAGGGACGCCACGGGGACGGCCCGAGCCAGCGATCCCAGTCGCATTCCTCCTTCGGCGGTTCGGGTTCCGCGGGAAGCCATTCGAACTGGACCCTCGGCCGGTAGCACGAAGCGTGCATCGTGTGGAGCTTGCCGAGGCGCCCGCTCCGGACGAGGTGATGCGCGAACTGGAAATTGGGCACGCTTCGGCGCTGGGTGCCGGCCTGGAAGACGCGCCCGTAGCGTCGGACTGTGTCATCGAGGGCCTGGCACTGGCCCATGGTCAGACCGCAAGGTTTCTCGCAGTAAATGTCCTTGCCGGCCTTGGCCGCCAGGATCGAGGCGAGCGCGTGCCAGTGATCCCCGGTGGCGATCAGCACGGCGTCGATGTCGGGTCGGGCGAGCAGGTCGAAAAAGTCCCCGTACATGGCGCAATCGGTGTTGCCGTACCGCGTGTCGGCCAATTTTTTGACGGACTCCCTCCGGGTCCTTTGAACATCACAGATGGCGACGAACTGAACGTCCTTCTCGGCGATCATGCATTCGAGGACATGGCGTCCGCGCGGCCCGATCCCGATGGCGCCGAGGACGATGCGCTCGGAGGGAGGCACCGCTCCGTCGCGGCCGAGCGCCCGGGCCGGGATGTAGGTGGGAAGGCCCGCCGCGAGGGCACCGCCCAGCGCCAAAGTGCGGCCCAGGAAGCCGCGACGGTCGAGCTGGGTTCCGGTCTCCGACACGGTGCCTCGGGCGTCCGTCGTGGCGGACAGGGAGGGGATGGTTTTGGATTTCATGGAGGTGGACGGGCGTGTGGGACGCCTCGTGTTTTACCTCCATGCCCGCCGGCTCGTCTTCCAAAAAGGGGCGGCGGCGGCGCTTGTCGACAGCACGGCGGTTGTCCCGCCCGCTATCCTCCCCACGGGGTGATCGCATCGAGGGCGGGCACGATCTTGCGGCGCAATTCCAGGAGGTCGACGGGTCCTGTGTGCCGCAGGAGGACCTCTCCTCCCGGCGCGATCAGAAGGGTGTGGGGAAGCGCGCCGCTCCATTCGGGATCCAGCGCCTCGATCAGCTTGTACTTGTCGGTGTCGCCGAACAGGAGGTTTCGCGTCGACGCGTGGTGTTTCTTGAGGAACGCCAGGACCTTGTCGTGTTCGTCCGGGAACTGGGCGGCCACGGTCACCATCTCAAAATCGCGGTGGCGGAACCGCAGGTTCGTCTCGAGCACCTCGTCGAATTCGGTCACGCAAGGGCCGCACCAGGTCGCCCAGGCGTGGACCAGGCGGACCTTCTTGTCCGGGCCCGCGTTCGAACGGAGCGCGGACAGGGCTGAACCGTCCGCGGCGGTGAGATCCACCGGTTCCGCCTGGATCTTGGCGAGCCACTTGCGATTGCCGTCGGCCTTGTCCTTCCACTTGGTGGAGCATCCGAAGACCTTGGTCTGGGCGGGGGCGGGAGCGGTGCCGGTCAGGAGGGCGTCGAGGGCCAGCCGGGCATCCTGGCGCTTCACGAGGTCCTCGCGCTCGGCATCGTCGATCCGACCCTGGTACCGGAGTTTCCGTTCCTGATCGAAGATGAAGACGTGGGGCGTGGCCACCGGTCCGTAGGCGCGGGCGGCTTGTTGCGCGGGACCGTCGTCGAGGTAGGGGAAATTGAAGGAACGTTCGGCGGCCCGCAATTTCATGGAATCCAGGGTGTCGTCGAGGTCGGAGTAGCCGAGTTCGTCGAGGCGCACCGCTTCCGGGCTGTTGGGGTTGATGGCGACCACGGCGACGCCGCGCCCCTGATAGTCCGCGGTGAGGCGTTTCAGGCGTTCCTCGTAGGCTTGGGCCGTGGGGCAGTGGTTGCAGGTGAAAACGACCGCGAGAATTGGCGAATCCGCGAACCGGGCCAGCGACCACACCTCGCCGTCGACGCCGGGCAGCTGAAAATCCGGCGCGGGGGATCCCAAAGGGAGGACCGGATGCTCGGGCTCGGCGGCGGGAAGGGAAGCGGCCAGGCAGCAGAGCAGGGCGGTGAGGGAAAGGGGCTTCACGCGCGCAAAGTGGAATCAGTTCCCGGGGCGTGCAATGGGCGAAAACCGGGACCCGGAACTCGTCCGCGCGTGAAAACACGGCGAAAGACGGTTGAGGATGGCCGGGTGGGAAATGGCCCACACTTGTGCGCAACATTGACTTGACCCCCCCGACACCTACCATCGCGCCCCGACAGCCGATGGAATTCCGGTACCCAGCACCCAGTTTTTAGCCGTGGCAGCGAGCGACGATTACCTGATCGATCTCCTGGTGGACATGGGATTCATCTCCCGTGACCAGGTGGATGGCGTGCAACCGAAGGCCGACGAGACCGGAGAGGGGGTGGTCGACCTGCTGGTGACCGAAAAAGCCCTGACGCCGGGGCAGGTGGCCCAGGCGAAGGCGGCCCACTTCAACGCCGAATTCGTGACGCTGGCCGACATGCGGATCGCCGACGAGGTCCTCTCCGCGGTCCCGCGGAACGTGGCCAAGAAGTACAACACGGTACCCGTGTTCTCGACCGAGGACTCCGTGTCGGTCGCGCTGAGCGATCCGTCGGACATGGACACGATCGACGCGCTCCAGCATCTGCTCAACCGGAACGTCACCGTGCTGGTGGCGAGCCCGGATGACATCGAGACGGCCGTCAATCGTTACTACGGGCGGTCCGACAATTCGGTGTCCAAGATGATCCAGGACATCACCGAGGGCGAGGTCGAGATCGCGACCTTCGGGAAATTGGAGGAGTCGGGCGACGGCGCGACGATCGAGGCGGATGCCCCGATCATCAAGCTCGTGAACGGCATGATCATCGAGGCGTACCGGATGCGGGCCTCGGACATCCACCTCGAACCCCTGGAGAAGCGGTTTCGGGTTCGGTACCGGATCGACGGCATGCTGCACGAGCAGAAGTCGCCGCCCAAGCGCCTTCAGGCTTCGATCATCAGCCGCCTGAAGATCATGTCCAACATGTCCATCGCGGAGCGGCGGATTCCGCAGGACGGACGCATCCAGTGCAACGTCGGCGGCAAGGTCATCGATCTTCGCGTCTCGTGCCTGCCGACGAACCATGGCGAGAGCATCGTCATGCGTATTCTCGACAAGGAGGGCCTGCGGCTGGGTCTGGGTGAACTCGGATTCTTGTCGGACGACCAGCAGACTTTCGAGCGCCTGATCAGCCTTCCGGACGGGATCCTTCTCGTGACCGGACCCACCGGGTCGGGCAAGACCACGACGCTGTATTCCTGCCTGAACTACATCAACCGGCCGGACCGCAAGATCATCACGGTCGAAGACCCGGTCGAGTACCAGCTGGCGGGCATCAACCAGGTTCAGGTCAGCGAGGCGATCGGTTTCACCTTCTCCCAGGCGCTGCGGTCCATGCTCCGCCAGGCGCCCAACATCATCATGCTGGGTGAGATCCGCGACGTGGAAACCGCCACCATCGCGATCAACGCGTCGCTGACCGGTCACCTCGTCTTTTCGACGCTGCACACCAACGACGCGCCGAGCGCCGTGACCCGTCTCATCGACATCGGCATCAAGCCCTTCCTCGTGGCGTCCTCGGCACGGGCCCTCATGGCCCAGCGGCTCGTCCGCAAGATCTGCAAGAAATGCGGTCAGCCGTACACCCCGACCGAAACCGAACTCAAGTCGCTGAGCATCACATCGGCGGATCTGGCCGACGCCAAGGTCACCAAGGGCAAGGGGTGCGGCGATTGCAACAAGACCGGCTGCCGGGGACGTTTCGGGATCTTCGAGATCTTCGTCATCGACGACGAAGGCCGGAAACTCATCTACGAAAAGGTCAGCGCGACCGTTCTGCGGGCGCACGCCCGGGAGGTCGGGATGCGGACGCTGCGCGAGGACGGCGCGAGGAAGGTCCTCGCGGGCATGACCACCCCGGAGGAAGTGATCCGGGCGACCGTGGGGGACATGGACTGATTGAACGGGAAAAGCCAGTCCAAGCGGAACTCCCAGCTCCGAACGGCAACCCAACCCAACCCAATCCAGTCCAATCCAATCCTTCAACCGGGCCGTCCCCCCGCGAATCCAACCCCACGAGCCGAGATCCAAGCGTCCCTGCAAGCCGATAGGAGTGAGTGCGAGTGTGAGTGTGAGAACGAGATTGAGATAAAGATAGAGATTGAGATAGCGATTGCGACCGACCGTGAAGTGATAGCCCGACCGATCTGATTTACTGCCATGGCCTATTCGATGTCCGATCTACTGCAGTTGGTGGTGTCCGAAAACGCCGCCGATCTGCACCTGCGCGTGGGGACGGCGCCGGTGCTGCGTGTCCACGGGGTCCTCCACCGGGTCGAGGGTCCTTTCCTGCGGCCTGAAGACACCGAGGAACTGATGCGCTCGATCACCTCCGAGGAGCAGATCCGGAGCGTGCGCGAGCGGGGCGGCGCCGACTTCGGATTCGCGTTCGGCGAGATGGCGCGGTTCCGCGTCAGTGTCTTCAAGGAGAAGGGCAATTTCGGGATGGTGCTTCGGCAGATCCCGACGAAGCTGCTGACCCTCGAACAGATCGGAATCCCTCCTTCGGTTCGCGAACTCCTCTACAAGCCGCGCGGACTCGTCCTGGTCACCGGGCCCACCGGCTCCGGAAAGACGACGACGCTGGCGTCGATGATCAACATCATCAACGAGGAGCGGGACGACGCGCACCTGATCACGATCGAGGATCCGATCGAGTACTATCACAAGCACAAGAAGGCGGTCGTCACCCAGCGCGAGGTGAACGTCGACGTCCCGAGCTTCGCCGAGGCGATCCGCCGCGCGCTGCGGCAGGACCCGGACGTGATTCTCGTCGGCGAAATGCGCGACCTGGAAACGATCGAGGCCGCGATCACGGCTTCCGAAACGGGTCACTTGGTGTTCGCCACGCTGCACACGACGGGCGCGGCGAAGACGATCGACCGCGTGGTCAACGCGTTTCCGGTGAACCAGCAGGAAATGATCCGGATCCAGCTGTCGACCGTCCTCCAGGCCGTGATCTCGCAGCTGCTGCTCCCGCGCCACGACAAGCCGGGCCGCGTCGCGGCGTTCGAGATCATGGTGAACACGCCGTCCATCGCGGCGCTGATCCGCGACAACAAGACGTTCCGCATCAATTCCGACATCCAGACGGGGGCGAAATTCGGGATGGTGACGCTCGACGGGTTCCTGCTCGACAAGTACCAGCAGGGAATGGTTTCCCGTGAGGAAGTGATCATGAAGGCCCAGGATCCGAGCACGATCCTGCAGAAGCTGCAGGAACTGGAGGCCGCCAAGGCCGCCGCCGCGGTATCCCGATAAGGTCCTATGTCCGAATCAGTCACCAATCCGCTTCTGGCCCTCGTCAAGGAGCGCGGCCTCCTGGACGACCTTCAGTACGAGGAGGTTCAGGAGGAGATCCAACGCAGCGGCAAATCGGTGCCCGAGGTGCTGGCCGATTTTGGCATCCTGGACGTGGACTCCCAATTGCAGGTCGTCGCGGAACATCTCGGGACCGAGGTGGTCGACCTCCGCAACTGGTCGAAGGACGAGGAGGCCCTCAAGGCGGTGTCGGCCGCGACGGCGAAGACCTATCAGTGCTTCCCGTTCGCGCTTCACGGAACCACCCTCCAGATCGCCCTCGCCGATCCGCTCAATCCCGCGACGCTGGACGAACTCGGTTTCTCGATCACCCAGGAACTGGTGCCGGTGGTCGCGGATCCCAAGGCGATCGAGCAGGCGATCGAGAAACACTACGGCGGCGCCCAATCCGGCGACACGATGGCCGAGCTGCTCAAGGAATTGGGAGCCGACTCGGAAATCGAGAAGGAGGCGGCCGAAGCCGCCGCGAGCGGAGGCGCTTCCGACCTCTCCGATCTCGCGAACGAGGTGCCCATCGTCAAGTTCGTGAACCTGGTCATCGCCCAGGCGATCCAGGACCGGGCCTCGGACATTCACTTCGAACCGTTCGAAACCGAGTTCAAGATCCGGTACCGGGTCGACGGCGCGCTGTACGAGATGGCGCCCCCGCCCAAGCACCTTGCCCTGCCGGTGGCCTCCCGCCTCAAGGTCATGGCGAACCTCGACATCTCGGAACGGCGCCTCCCGCAGGACGGCCGCATTTCGATGTCCGTCATCGGCCGCCAGATCGATCTCCGTATCTCGACCCTTCCCACCCAGTTCGGGGAATCGGTCGTGTTGCGCGTCCTGGACCGGACCGCCACGAAGCTCGAAGTCGAAGCCCTCGGGTTCCCCCAGTACGTCTTCGACTACGTCATCGAGTCCATCCAGCAGCCCAACGGCATCGTCATCGTCACGGGACCCACCGGTTCCGGGAAGACGACGACCCTTTATTCGTGTCTCCGCCGGGTCAACACGATCGATTCCAAACTGCTCACCGCCGAGGACCCGGTCGAATACGACATCGAAGGCATCATGCAGGTCGCCATCAACGATGCGGTCGGCATGACGTTCGGAAAGGCCCTGAGGTCGTTCCTCCGCCAGGACCCCGACATCATCATGGTCGGGGAAATGCGTGACCTCGAGACTTCGCAGATCGCCATCCAGGCGTCCCTCACCGGTCACCTTGTCCTGACCACGCTCCACACCAACGACGCCCCCGGGGCGGTCACCCGTCTGGTGGACATGGGCGTCGAACCGTTCCTCGTGGCGTCCACCCTGCAATGTGTGCTCGCCCAGCGTCTGGTCCGCACCATCTGCAAGGGTTGCAAGACGTCGTTCGAGCCGACCGAGACCCAGCTTTCGCTGCTCCACCTCTCACCCCACGACCTTGGCGACAAGGTGTTCTACTACGGCCGCGGTTGCGGCACGTGCAATGACACCGGGTACAAGGGACGGAAGGGGATCTACGAACTGCTGGTCGTCAACGAGTCGATCCGGCAGATGATCATCGAACGCGCCCCGACGGTCGTGATCCGCCAGAAGGCCACCGAGATGGGAATGGTAGCCTTGCGGGAGGATGGCCTGCGCGGTATTTTCGACGGGTCCACCACCATCGAAGAAGTCCTCAAATACACCTGACGGAGGCCCCTCATGCCCAAGTTCAACTACGTGGCCATGGATTCGCGTGGCAAGGAGACCAAGGGGTCTCTCGATGTCGGTAGCCAAAACGAGGCGATCAGCCGCCTGAAGGAAATGGGGTATTTCCCGACGAAGGTCGTCGAGGCGGAAAAGCCCAAGGAAAAGGGTAAGAAGTCCGTCAAGGCGCCTTCCAAGGGCGGGCTCGGCAAGAAACAGATCAACATCAAAATCCCCGGGTTCGGCGGGGTGAAGACCAAGGCGCTGACGACGTTCACCCGTCAGTTGGCGACGCTCGTCGACGCCGGCCTCCCCCTCCTGCGCGGCCTTCGGGTCCTCCAAAAACAGGAGAAGAATCCCGTCCTCAAGGACACGCTGGGTCAGCTCGGAATGTCGATCGAAGGCGGGTCCACCTTCTCCGAAGCCCTCGCCCAGCATCCCAAGATCTTCAACCGGCTCTTCGTCTCCATGGTCAAGGCCGGCGAACTCGGCGGCGTGCTCGAAGTGGTGCTCAACCGTCTGGCCGAGTTCATGGAAAAAGCCCAGAAGATCAAGGGCAAGGTCATCGCGGCCATGTTCTATCCGGTCGCCGTCATGACCGTCGCCGTGATCATTCTCGCGGTGCTCATGATCTTCGTCGTTCCCAAGTTCAAGACGATCTTCGGCGACATGATGGACGGCGCCGCCCTCCCCGGGTTCACCAACTTCGTCCTTCAGATCTCCGAAACGCTGAAGAACTACACCATCGTATTCCCGGAATGGGCCGGAGGCGTTCCCATGCCCGGCCCCGTCATCATCGGCTTGGTCGTTGCCGCCATCAGCTTCAAGATCTTTTCCAAGACGAAGTTCGGTCAGAAGGTCATCGACAAGGTGAAGCTCAAAATGCCCGTCCTCGGGCCCGTCTTCACCAAGGTCGCCATCTCCCGGTTCGCCCGGACCCTCGGCACGCTCGTCAGCTCGGGCGTTCCCATCCTCCAGGCCCTCACCATCGTCAAGGAAACCGCCGGCAACGTCATCGTCGGCAACGCCGTCACCAAGGTTCACGAAAGCGTGAAGGAAGGCGAAACGATCACCGCCCCGCTCGAAGCCGCCAACGTCTTCCCGCCCATGGTGATCTCCATGGTCGACGTCGGCGAACAGACCGGCGCCCTCCCCGAAATGTTGATGAAGATCGCCGACACCTTCGACGACGAGGTCGACAACGCCGTGTCGGCGATGACCTCCCTCCTCGAACCGATCATGATCGTGTTCCTCGCCGTCATCGTCGGCAGCATCGTCATCGCCCTGTTCCTTCCGCTCATCAAACTGATCGAAGGCGTCGGCGACACGGGGCAAGGGAAGGGCGACGGCGGCGACTAGTCGTCCTAAGCCCAATCACGCGATGCGTAGTCTTACGGCCTCCGGCGCGTCAGCCCCGGGGGCCGATTTTTTCCCCAAAATCAACCCTTGACCCCGGCCATGCCCCGACGTAAATACAAAGTCATTACATTGCATGGCCGTTTGCCATACATATTTCCGGCTTGATGGAGTTCGACTGGTCCAGTCCGCCGTTTCAGTTCGGGGGGAGTCTGACCCAGCAGGACGTCGAGGAATCGTTCGAGGACCCCTTGGCGGTCAAGCTGTTACCGGATTCGCCGCGGTTCACGGCGCAGGCCAGGTACTTCCATTTGGGGCGGACGGTGGCCGGGAAGGGCGTTTTCACGATCTACCGGACCAACGGAAAGCAAATCCGCGTCATCCTCGCGCGTCCGTTCGAGCCCGAGGAAGCGTTCTTCTACGAACGCAAGGTGAGCCAGGCGCTCCAGCAGTAGTCGAAGTTCCATCGGCCGTCAGGGGGATCGCTGGCGCCGCGAGGGGTGTCGCGGCGGGTGGATTTCCCCAATCGCGATCTTCGGTTTTGAATCCGGAAGGGAGGGACCATTGAACCCGATCACGTCCTGGGAGGATGTCCCGCTGTTCGACCGCGAAGAGGCGGAAGCCTCGTACTGGGAGGCGAATCGGATCGACCTCCGGCTCATGGAGTCGGCGGTGGCCACCGGGAACGAGTCGGGGGACTCGGTGACGATCAGCCTGCGGATGGACCCGCGCATGCTGGCCCGGATCAAGCGGCTCGCCCGGTCCCGGTACCTCAATTACCAGAGCATGATCAAACAATGGCTGAGCGAACGGATGGAGGAGGAACTCCGCGGCCGGCAGCTCTGACGTCGACAACCGAACCGCCATGCCATCCCGATTCCGCGCCCAAGCCCCAGCCAACGCCCAAGCCAAGACCTTCGCCCTGCCCGTCGCATGAGAGCCACATCGCCCAACCCAGCGTCGCCTTCCAACGCCGCTCGCCGACCCACGGAGTGTGCCGGGTTCACCCTGATCGAGTTGCTCACCGTGATCGCGATCATCGCGGTTCTCGCCGGCATCACCCTGGGTTTGACGTCGGCGGCCCGGAATGCGCGGACCAATTCCCGGGCGCGCGCGGAGCTGCAGCAGCTCCAGACGGCGATCGAGTCGTTCAAGGCGGATCGAAGCACGTTTCCTCCGGATCACGTCCTTCCGGCGGGGTCCCGAAACAAGGTGGATCCGGTCGTCAACCAGCTTTACTACGAGCTGCGCGGTGTCGACGTCGTCGACGGCACCTTCCGGGTCAAGGGCGGCAGGGACGCGCTCCAGCCGGATGCGGTGAAAGCGACCTTCGGGCGTGGCGGGTTCCTGAACGCCTCGGTCGATCCGGCGGAACCGGCGATCACCTACCTGGATCCGAAGTCGGGTTCGGTCAGCCGGGCATCGATCAACGGCGTCCAGGTCGACCTCCTGGTCACGGCCTTTCCGTGGCCCATCAACGCCACCGACAATCCGCCGCTCGCGGATTATGGCGAGAAGAGCAAGGCCAACCCCTGGCGGTACGTCTCCACCTCCGCCACCAACAACCCGGGCGGATACGACCTCTGGATGGAGGTCTGGGTGGGGAGTGAGAAACGGGTGTACCAAAACTGGTGATCTTATGCGTTCCACGAGGCAACCCACCGGAGCTGATCGCGCGATACCGGTGCGCTGGTACGAGCGGAGCTGGACCGTCGGAATCGAGATCGAGCCCGAATCATCGCCGCGCCCGGAACCCGTCGCCGACCGCTCGTCGATGCGTCCCGAGGTCCGGACACCCCGGCCTCCGAAAATGGCAGTGACAACCGTTGATCGCATTTCGCAACCTCCGAGGTCCCAACGTCATCGCCGATAAGCTTATGAAGTCCACGTTTCGCACCCCACCGTACCGCGCCCGCGGGGGATTCACGCTCATCGAGCTGTTGGTGGTCATCGCGATCATCGGCGTGCTCGCTTCGATGATCCTGCCGGCCTTGGGGAAGGCCAAGGAGAAGGCCCAGATCGCCAAGTGCCGCGTCGAGATGGAATCCATCCGGGGCGCCATTCAGGAATACCAGGGCTCCTACAGCCGGTTTCCATCGAGCCCGGCCGTCCGCGAAAGCGCCGCTCCCGATTTCACCTACGGAACCCAGCACAGCGGCGTGCCCGCGGACCAGGCCCCCAACCTGACCAACCGCAAGGGCGGCGCGCTTCCAGCGATCGGGAATCTCTCGGGCATCCAGGTTTCGAACGCGGAACTGATGGCGATCCTGATGGACATCGAAAAGCGTCCCGACACCGGAGCCGCGACCGTGAACGACAACCACCGCCAGAATCCCAAGAAGAACGCGGTTCTGAGCGAAAAGTTCAATTCCGCCAACTCGGGACCGGGCATCGGGACCGACCTGCTGTACCGGGATCCCTGGGGCAACCCCTACATCATCACGATCGACCTGAACTACGACAACCTGTGCCGCGACGGATTCTATCGCCGCAGTTCGGTGTCCCAGGAGAGCGGGACGCGCGGCTTCAATGGTCTGGCGGTGTCGTCCGACGATCCGAATTCCTGGGAGGTCCGCGCGCCGGTGATGGTGTGGTCGATGGGTCCGAACGGCCTCGCCGATCCCAACGTCAAGGCGAACGCCGGCGTGAACAGGGACAACATTCTCAGCTGGAAGCAATAGGACCGGGGTATGCGGATCAGCCGATCACAACGGCGGGAGTTGACGGCCCGACCGGGTCGCGCCACGGGCCTGTTGGAGTGCCCTGGGCCGGTGCTCCGCGCGCCTCGCATGTTGGAAGCCGGCGCGTTGGCGACGACTTCGGCGGGGTCGGTGGCGCGTGAGTCGCTCGGCGTCGGTTATTCGCGGGCGATCCGGGCGTTCAGCCTCGCGGAACTGATGGTGGTGATCGGCATCATCGCGATTCTGGCCAGCATCGGGCTGCCCGCCTTGCGGGGTTTGGGTGAATCGAACGCGATTGACGCGGCGACCCGCCAGATCCTGGACGACCTCGCGTTCGCCCGGCTTCGCGCCATCAACGACCGGACGACGGTCTATATGCTGTTCGTGCCGCCGGACACGGTCCTTCTGGATGGCGCGGGGCCCATGCCGACGAACCTGGCCCCGTTCCGGATGACCGGGTACACGTTCTTCACCAAGCGTTCGATTGGCGAACAGCCCGGGCGCCAGACGCCCCGCCAGATCACCCCGTGGCAGCAACTGCCGGATCGCACGTTCTTTCCGCTGACGACCTTCGTGAAGAGTCCGCGATTCACGAATGTATGGGACCAGCCGCTCGCAAACGCGGCGGCGTTTCCCCTGGTGATCACCAACCGGATCTACGCCGGTGCCGAGGCGGTCGCGCTGCCGTTCCTCGCATTCTCCCCGCAGGGCCAGCTCATTCGATTCAACAACCTCGGTCAGCCCGTGGCGGGGCAGGACGGCTACGTCCAGCTCGCGCGCGGCAGCGTGTTTTCAACGCCGAATCCGGACGGCACCTACCCGGCGCCCGACGTGGTTGAAATCCCGAAGGACAACCGCCGGTACATCCGGGTCAACTGGCTGACCGGCCGGGCGGAGGTGCTCGGAGACTTGAACATCGGGGACGACGGCGTGCATCGCGTCGAAGGGAGGCCGATATGAGGCTGGGGCTGGGGATTTCGGATCGTCGCGTGCGGACTTCACTCCGTCGACGGGGGCGGGGTGAGGCGGGGTTCACGATGGTCGAGATCGCGCTGAGCATCGCGGTCGTCGCGTTCGCGATGGTGGCGATCCTGGGCGTCCTGCCCACCGGTCTCCAGGTCCAGAAGGACAATCGTGAGGAGACGATCGTCAACGCGGACGGCAACTACATCCTGGAAGCGATCCGATCCGGGTACGACCGCGCTGGGTTGCTCGACGACGCGATCTACATGGTGTCGGTGAATTACCTGAATGGAACGCGGGAGGTCTTCACCGCGCCCAACGGGGCTCCGCTGGCGGCGCTCGGTGCGCGGAAGGATTGGGATCCCCAGTGGCTGGTGGGACTTCTTAGCAGTCCGAAGGGGCAGGGCAACCAGGGTGTGAGCAACGTGGTGGCCTGGGTCCGGGCGTTGAACAACACCGCCATCGACCGCGACGTCGATGCGCGTGACGTGGCCTTCCGGTACCAGATGGTCGTCGAGGTCGAGCCGTTTCTGGCGTTTCCGCCCGCCCTCACGAATTCGCTCGGGACCAACGATCTCAACCGCGTCCTGAACCTCCAGCGGGGTCTGCACGAAGTGCGATTGACGATGCGCTGGCCGTTGTTCAACGACGACACGGCCGATCTGTCCCGCTCCCGAGTGGGGACCCGGCGGCGCACGTTCCGATCGCAGATCGGCGGCAGTCAGCGGCTCGTCCAAACGAACGCGCTGGGCAGCGACCGGCTCCTGTTCTTCTTCCAACCCTCCCTCTACTGACGACTGATGCGCCTCGCCCCGCCCATCCGATCCAGCCCGGCCCAGCGCGGTTTCACCGTGATCGAGCTGATGCTGTCGGTGGCGATCATGACCGTCATCGTGATCGCGCTTTATTCGGTGTTCGACGTCACGCAGAGGGCGCTCCGGAACACCGTCTCGCAGGTCGACGCCCTCGAGGGATCGCGCGCGGCGTCCGACCTGATGGTTCGCGATCTGGAGGCGGCGACTCCGGTCGACGTGGCGAACACCAATTGGACGAGTTTTTCCGCCTACCTGAATCCGGTCGCGATCCCGGTGAATCTGGAGGGGCTTCAGAAGGGCGGCGACGTCCTGCTTCAGACTTCCTTGCAGGACATCTTCTTCGTCACCCGCCAGAACGACACGTGGACCGCGATCGGATACTGGGTTGGCCCGGTGAACACGAACCAACTGGGTCAACCGATCACCGTGGGGCGGCTCTACCGGTTTTCGTACCAGACCAACTCCGCCTCGTTCGCCTACACCAACCTTTACGCGCGGTTCAACAGCAACCTCCGGATCCGCGATTCCCAGACGGTCCTCGACGGCGTCGTCCACCTTCGCGTGATGGCCTACGATCCCGCGGGGTTCCGCCTGTCCGTCAATCCCACCGGCGACGATCCGCCGGAGTCCGAGGACGCCGAACGCGATTTCCTGAATCGCTACGCCAAGGTCAATTCCCGCGACCGTTCCTGGTTCCTGGACCCGATGGACATGGGCCGAAACACCCGGACCGCCTACCAGTTCCGGCAGGTCACCGTCCCGGCGTTTCCATCCACCGTTGAACTCGAACTGGGAATCCTCGATCCGCGGGTTGTGACCCGGGCCGCTTCGATCCCGAACGCCACCGCGGCCCGCGACTTCCTGGCGCGCCAGGCGGGCAGCGTCCATTTCTTCCGGCATCGGATTCCGCTCCGCAATGCGCCGCCGTTTTGACCCCCGTGCCGTGAACTCCGTGATGAACCGCAGACAAAACCAGCGAGGCATCGCCCTCATCACGACGCTCATCATGCTGTCGGTGGTGACGCTGATGGCGGTGGCGTTCCTGGCCGTCAGCCGCCGCGAGCGTTCGTCGGTGACGACGACCACCGACCGGATCGACGCCCGGGCGATGGCGGAGATCGCGCTTCAGCGGGCGGAATCGGAGGTGGTGGCGAGGGTTCAGGCGGTGTCGAACCTCCTCAACTACGACCTGCTCGTCTCGACGAACTACATCAATCCGGCGGGTTTCGCGGTTGGGAACACGAACATCGCCAATGTCAGTTATCTCTATCCGAACGGCGATCCCCTGACCGGCGACGATCTGCTGGCAATGTACCGGAATCTCCAGGTGGATCCCCGGGCCCCGGTTTTCCTGGAGACGAACGCGGTCTCGGGCGCCCAGGAACACCGGTATTTCCTCGATTTCAACCGCAACGGCCTGTTCGAGACGAATGGGATCCAGGTCGAGGTGGACGACAACGGCCGGTCGCTCCTCTTCACCAACTTTCATATCGGGGATCCCGAATGGATCGGGGTCCTGCGCCGGCCCGATCAGCCGCACTCGGGGTCGAACCACATGGTGGGCCGGTTCGCCTATCTCGTCCTGCCGGCGGGAAAGACCCTCGACCTCAATTTCATCCACAATCAGGCCAAGCGCGTCGGGCCCGTCGCCGACGGTTACTTCCGAAACCAGGGCGTCGGCTCGTGGGAGATCAATCTCGCGGCGTTCTTCCGGGAGCTGAACACGAATTGCTGGAACGGCTACCTCTACCGGACGAATCCCTTCGCCCAGAGTTCTGGGGTGGCGTTCGAAGACGCCCTCTCCCTCCTGCGCTACCGCTACCGGCGCGATATTTACGACTTCAATCCGTCCTACAACCGCCTTCAGTCGGTCCGCCAACTGTACCGCGCCGAGGGTTTCAACGCCTTTCTCAGGGACGGAAACGACGGATACTCCGACGGCCCGATCCAGCTCGGCATCGAGCGACCCTACCGCATCAACGGGGCGAACTTCGCGATCGACGAAAACGACGAGCCCAACGAGCCGTGGCCCGGAGCACAAAACCCCTTCCAGTTCTTTGATCCGCAGGAGCTATTCACGGTTTCGGAGGCGGCCATTGGTCGTTCGGATATCCCATCCGACGAGCGTTTCACTTATCGCCTTTACACTAATTCAATCCGTCGGAGCACCTACAACCGGCATACCTTCTATCGTCTTCTCGGTCAGTTGGGCGTGGACTCCGTTCCCGCCGACCGGGGACGCATCCATCTGAACTACGACAACCGGCTGGATTTCAACCCGCGACTCAGTGGAGCAAGGCCGAACTCGGCCTGGGGGTTCTTCGCGACGAACTTTGTCGCCTGGACGCCGCTCACCCTATTCACGAACGCGGCCGACGCGATCCTGAAGTCCGCGTACCCTCCGGGCCTCGCCGGCTCGCCTTTGGTGGCGATCACCAACCTCTCGGTCTGGCCCACCAATCTCTACGTGCCCGAGGTGCACCGCTCCCTGCAGGTCGCCGCGAACATCGCCGACGCCACCACGAACGCGACGCAGACGGCCTATCCGCACCTCCCGCACGTGTACCGCCCGATCTTCGCGCGTCAGCCCGGCGGAGCGGTCGTGATCACGGGCTACGAACCAGTCTGGGACGGACGCCTGTTCTGGGCGAACTCCGTGCTTCCGGCGGGCAACCGCATCGACCTCGACGAGGATGGCGCCACCGGGCCGGTCGGCCGGAACACGCACGTCGCCGGCATTCCGCTGATCATCGGGGCGAAGAAGGGATTCCCGAATTTCAACGAGTTCGCCCTGCAGACGGTCGTCCAGGCGACGCGCAAGCTCGAGCTGGTGAAGCGTTCCCCGCAGGCCCGGCCGACCTTCACCAACCAGCTCTACACGATCGGCATTTCAAACCTGTTCGGCCTGGAGTTCTTCAACTCCTACACCCAGGCGTTCCCCCGGCCCCTGGAGCTTCGGGTCCGCCTGGAAACCGACATGGTGCTCTCCAACGACGTCCGGGTGGTCCGGCGGCTCGGGCCGACCACCCTGGTCACCAACATTGTCTACGACGGATCGACGCTCGCCCGCACCTGGCAGGGCAATGAGTTCAAACTGCCGCTCACCCGGGTCGTGGAATTCCTTCCCGACTCGATCTACCGCGCCGACGGGACCTTCCTCAGCGTGAGCAATCGGGCCCAGGTGCCGTTCGAATCCGCCGCGGGTTTCCCGATCCCGACGTGGCGGCTCGCCATCACGAACCGGCTCCAGGCCATGCTGATCGACACCAGCCCGGGCGGGAACGGGCGGATCATCGATTACGTCGACCTCGACAACCTCAACAGCCTCATCGACGTGACGGCCGCGCTGTTCGGCCAGGAGGACAACGCGGGCCAGACGTCGCTGGTGGGCTCCTTCTGGCAGACCAATCGCGTGGGGGGCATCCCGGAAGGCATCCGGAACCAGATTCAGGCGTCCCTGGGGAGCATCAATGTTTCCGAATGGAACAGCGCGTCATTCGATCCGATCACCGGCCTCGACAAGGACAAGGCCGTCGCCGGCTTCCAGCAGTTCGTAGGCTTGGGCGGGTCCGGCGTACCTTCGCCGACCCTGAGAATGCAGGTGCCGTTCTCGCCGGCGCGAAAGCTCTTCCAGAACAAGGCCTGGCAGGTGAACGATCCCCTGGTCAACGACCTCTATTGGGATCTCGAGGACCCGTCCCGGACGAATGACGTGCGTTACGTCAAGCCGGTCCGCGCCCCGATCGATCCGGACACGCACAACCTCGGCCAGATCAACTACCGGTACCGCCCCTGGCAGGCCAACCTGTACAGCAGCGGGGACGCCACCGACTACGATGTGGCCGTCAAGGATCCGCAGATCTCCCGTTCGGACGACTGGGATTTCCCGACCAACGCCCTGCCTTCCATCGGCTGGCTGGGTCGAATCCATCGCGGCACCCCCTGGCAGACGGTGTACATGAAGGCACCCGCGACTTCGGCGCGCGAGTGGATCCGCTGGTCGGGTCATGTCCCCCTCGCGCTGCCCGGTCCTGTCGGCGCCTACCATCCGAGCACCCATCCGACGAACGACTGGCGCCTTCCCGGCCTGTTCACGACGGCCATCGGCGAAAGCGCGTCCCGGGGACTGCTCTCGGTCAACCAGTCCGGCCGCGCGGCCTGGTCCGCGATCCTCAGCGGAATTCCCATCCTGACCAACCAGTTCGCCACCAACATCGGACCGATGCTGATCGAACCCAACACCGCCGAGGTGCGGGTGATCGTCGATGGCATCAACTTCACCCGCTCCACCCGCCATGGCGGTCGCTTTAATTTTCTCGGCGAGATCCTCGCCACTCCCGAGTTGTCGACCTTTTCTCCGTACCTCCGGCTGACCGCGGGCCCCGGCGGCACACCCGCCGACGCCGTCGTCGAGCGGATTCCGCAGATGGCGTTGTCGCTGCTGAAGGCCGACGAGCCGCGGTTCGTGGTCTACGCCTACGGACAGTCCCTCCGGCCCGCCCCCGCGTCCGTCGTCACGGATTTCGGACCTTATTTTCAGATGCCGACGAATTACGTGATCTCGGGCGAGTACGTGACCAAGACCCTTCTCCGGTTGGAGACCGTCCAGGACCTGGACCCGGTCACCGGGCGGACGAGGCAACGCATCCTGTCGGTCAAGGAGAGCTACAATGAGGTTCCGCCGACCGAGTGATTCCGATTCCGTCGCCGTCGGAACGCGGCTCGCATTCGCCGGGAGGCGCGAGGTGTGGCACTGTCGACCGTGAATCCTCCATCATCCGACTGACCTGACCCAATCCGATTTGATCATTCCTGTCTTATGCGCATCCGAACCCGAACCCTGCTGATGATCGGCGTCCTCGCCTTCGTGGCGACGGCGGTCCTCTGGCGTCTGGGTGGCGCCCGGTTCTCGGTGCTTCGCGGCATCGACACGGCGCGGACGGAGTCGCCGGTGCCCCTGCAATCGACGCTCTCCAACCTGGTGGCTCCCCGTGTCGCGGTCCTGCCCGCCTCCCTTCCCGCCGTTGCCGGCCCTGGGACGGTTCCCGCGCTCGGTGCGGGAAGCGAATCCAAGGCGTCGACGGAGCGGCCCGCCACCCTGCGGTTGACGAACACGGACCGGCCGGTGGACGCGTTGTCCCGCGACGACAAGGCTTTGGTGCTTCGCAATGCCTTCATCGACACCGCGTCGGGCACACCCCTTCGGATCCCGGAGCATTTGAAGGCGGCGGAGGAACCGGGCGCGTACCTGGTCCAGGCGCGGAGCGCGATCTCGCCGGAATTCCAGGAAGCCTTGCGACAGGCCGGAACCCGCTTCGTTTCGTATGTGCCGGTCAACGCCTACCTCGTGGCCGCGACCGCGGCCCAGGCCGAACGGGTTCGCCAGTTGCCTCTCGTCGGGGCGGTGGTTCCGTTCGAGCCCTACTTCAAGCTCGAACCCGCCCTCCTCGACCGCGCGGTCCGCGACGAGGTGCTCGGCGAGGATCAACGGCTCACCGTCACCCTGCTGCCGGGCGCGGATAGGGACGCGCTTCAATCGGCCGGCGCCCGGGTGCAGTCGGAATTCGTGACGCCCTTCGGACCGGGATTCCTGGTCGACGCGTCGGGACTGTCCCTCGCGCGGATCGCCCGGATTCCGGAAGTCCAGGGCATCGAGATGTTCCGTCAGCGCCAGCTGCTCAACGATCGGGCCCGGGCGGGCTTCGGGGTCTCCGCCGGAACCAACGCGCCCGGCGCTTTCACCAACTACCTGGGCCTCACGGGCACAAACGTGATGGTGAATGTGAACGATTCCGGGATCGACGAGACGCACCCGGATCTCAAGGGGCGCGTGAAGGCGGACACGCCGTCCACCCTGGTGGATTTCGACGGTCACGGAACGCACGTCGCCGCAACCATCGCGGGAAGCGGTTCGATGTCGGCGACCGTGAGCAACGCTCCCGGTTCCGTCATCCCCGGCGCCGACTTCCGCGGCATGGCGCCCTCGGCCGAACTCTTCGCGCTGCCGATCGACCTCCAGACCGGTCCGCTGATTTCCGACGTCTACCTGCAGCAGGCCGCGGCGACCAACTACTACGTCACCCTGCAGCGGACCAATCTCCTGATCTCCAACAACAGCTGGGGTTACATCAACGCCTTCGACTACACCCTCGCGTCGGCGAGTTACGACGCCGCGGTTCGCGACGCGTTGCCCGATGTTTCGGGCGCGCAGCCGATCGTCTATGTGTTCGCGTCGGGCAACGAAGGCGCCGGAGCGGACGACGGGCAGGGAGGGGAACCCAACACGGTCCGCGCCCCCGGCACCGGAAAGAATGTCATCACCGTCGGCGCCATCGAGTCGCTTCGCGAAATCACCAACGAAGTGGTGTCGATCCTTCCCGACGGGACCTTCACGACGAACCAGGTGTTCCTCGGGGAGACCGACACCGACGACCAGATCACGTCCTTCTCGGGACGGGGCAATGTGGAGCCTGGAATCGACGGCAGGTTCGGCCGGTTCAAGCCGGACGTCGTCGCCCCGGGGGCCTTCACCATTTCCGCCCGCTCCCAGGACTGGGTGGATCCGGAGTTCTTCACGAGCGTTCGAGTGAACCGGATCGAACGCCAGAGGGTCCAGCCTGGCGCGCAGGTCAACTACTCGCTCTTCGTTCCGGACCAGGCCTCCGAATTCCGCGTCCGCCTTCTCCGAAACGACCAATCGCCGGATCCGTTGCCGGGGCTCCCGATGTACCTCCGGTACGGGGATATTCCGGGTGCCGCGGATCTCGTGAACACGAACAACGTTCTTCGCGTGCCGCCCGATGCGACGGTCCGATCCGGCGACTGGTTCTACAGTGTCGGCAATTTCGGGGATCGCGCGGTGAGTTACGACATCCAGACGATGATCGTGATCACGAACGGGAACTTCGGGTACTTCGACGAACTGAAGAAACTGAACGACGGTCTCGCGCCGAACTACCGCTTCGAATCCGGCACCAGCATGGCGGCGCCGGCGGTCAGCGGTCTCCTGGCCCTGTACCAGGACTACTTCCAGCGCGAACGTCGACGGATCACACCGGCGCTGCTGAAGGCTTTGCTCATCAACGGGGCCAGGTCGCTCGGCTCCCACTACAACTTCAGCCTCCGGGACGTCCTCAATCTCCAGGGATGGGGCGGCGCCAACATCACGAACGCGCTTCCCGCCGGCGAGTTCGGCTCCTCCACCGGGAGCGTCCACGCCGTGCAGTTCACCGACCAGTTCGGAACCAACGGCATCACCACCGGCAAGGAGAAGACATGGCGCGTGACCCTCGCGCCCGAGGCGCTCGATCAGATCCTCAAATTCACGCTGGTCTGGACCGATCCCCCCGGCAACCCGGCCTCGGGAATCAAACTGGTCAACGACCTCGATCTCGTCGTCAGGAACGTCGCCACGGGCGAGGAGTTCCACGGGAACGACATCCCGTATCGCAGCGACTTCAACATCCCGCACGCCGCGGGTTCGACGATCACGAATGACAACGTGAACAACGTTGAAAACGTCCTCATCCGCCCACCGGTCGGGACCAACTACCTCGTCAGCGTCCGAGGCCGGCGCGTGAACGTGAACGCGGTCGCGACGCACCCGGACGGGATCGCCCAGGATTTCGCGCTGGTCGCGTCCGTGGCGAACACCCGGCTGACCAACGTTCTGGACATCCAACTCGTGCCCGAGCCGGATCCCTCCCTCGTCGGCACCCCGGTCGTTCGGACCCTCACGAACGGCCTCCCGATCCTCCGCGCCCGAGTCGGTGCCAATCCGCCCAGGTTCGGCACCCTCCCCGGTTCGTCCGCGCAGTGGTCGTTTTTCGTCTTCACCAACACCCAGGCGAACACGCCGCCCGGGGTCGGCCTGACCAACGGTCAGTTCGTCGCGTTCCTCACGTTCGGGGCGTTGAACCTCGCCAAGCCACGCGAAGCGGGCGCGGACATCGACCTCTACGCGTCGACCGATCCGACCTTCACCAACCTCAATCCCGTCGCGGTGCAGAACGCCCTGAAGTCCACGCGCCCGGGCGGTATCGAAACCCTGGTCCTCACGAACGCGACTCTGGGAACGGTTTACTACCTTGGCGTCAAGGCGGAGGACCAGCAGGCCGCGGAATTCACAATCGCCGGCCTCTCGAGCAATGTCCCGTTCGACGAGGACGACGGCCAGGGCAACCGCATCGTCCGGGGCGTTCCGTACTTCGTGCCGATCCCTGACGGTTCCCCCGATGAGCCCCAGGCGGGGTATGTGTTCGGGATCGTGACGACGTCGTTCAATGTCCGGCAGGTGACCGTCACCAACACCGTCAGTTTCGACAGCACCGGCGACCTCCTCTTCAACCTCGCCCACGACAGCACCTTCGCGGTGCTTGGAAACCACGAGCTCGATCCCTTCGGAGTCGGAGGCGTGGAGACCACCATCTATGACGACAGCGGCGCCGGCGTCGGGGTCGGCACGCTGGTCGGGCGAGTCACCGACGGCCCGGGAAGCCTGCAGAATTTCACGGGGATGGAGGCCGCCGGGGCCTGGATACTCACGGTGGCGGACAACGCGCTGACGCAGGTGGCCACCAATGTGGCCCTCACCCTGTCCATTCAGCGGGAGCCGCTGCTGGAGGAGGGGTTCGCATTCACCGTGCGGCCCGGCGAATGGGTGCGGAGTTCGAGGCGGCTTCCCGACTCCGCGACGAACATGATCATCCGGGTCACGGATATCTCGAGCGGAGGCAGCCAACTCGAGATCTACACCCGGCGCACGTTCCCGCCGACGCGGATCGACTACGACAAGTACGCGATCATTCCGGGAGGCGCGACCGAGGGGTCGCTCACGCTGGGTCTTGGGGACGTGCCACCGCTGAACCCGGGCATCTACCACGCCGGCGTCTACAATCCGGGACCCGAGACCGTGTCGGGCAGACTCTGGATCGACTATGAGGTGGATCCGAACTTGTCCGGCGACCAATCCTACGCGGTCAACGCCCCGCTGCCGATCCGTGATGACGGGGTGATCCGGGCCAGCATGCCCGTGTTCGACGACCGGGTGCTCGCGGATGTCCGTGTCGGTATCCGCGTCGATCATCCGAGAGTGTCCGATCTGGTGTTCCGCCTGATCTCACCCCAGGGCACGCCGTTGGTGCTGGCGGAAAACCGTGGCGGCAGCAACGGGGTCGCGTACGGCGCCGAAAGGGGCGCTTCGCGAATCTTCACGACCTTCACCGACGACACGAACCGGACGGTGACGCCGATCAAGTTCGGCACGCCGGCGTTCACCAACAGCCCGATCGCCTCCACGGCGCCGAACCGGATCCTCATGGAGGACAGCTTCGAAGTCGCGCCTCCGAGGATCTACCAGGCGGGTGAGACGATCGCGCCGGGATGGCGGGTGTTGTCCGGCCAGGCCACGGTCACTCCGCTGCCTCCTGGGAGCACCAATCGCTTCGATGGCGATCAATACCTGGTGCTGGGTTCGGGCCAGTCCTCGATCGGCACCAACCTCGTGCTGACGCCGGGCTCCCTCTACCGCCTGCGATTCGGGGCGGGGCGCCTCGCAACCAGCCAGCCCCAGGGCATTCAGGTCTATGTCGATGGACGATTGGTTCATGAGCTGAAGTCCGACGCCCTGAGGTTCGGGTGGTACCAAAGTTCGTTCCTGTTCGGCGCGACCTCCTCCCAGAACCTGCTCGAGTTCCGGAGCATGGTCGGCGGCGGCACCCGCCTGCCCCTCGCGATCGATGGCGTCATCGTCGACGAGGCGGATCCCGCGATGAACAGCTACTACCTTCCCGAGGAACGGCTGTTCCCGCTGATCGGCCAGCGCGCGCTGGGCGCCTGGCAACTCGAGATCGCCGACACCCGCGCGGGTCCCGTCGCCACCAATTCCGGCGTTCTCGTCGATTGGCGGCTCGAGCTGGACTTCGACACTGATCCGGTCGCCGCCGTCCGGTTGACCAACGGCGTTCCCTACTTCGGCAGCGTCAACGAGGACGAGGTTCAGTATTTCTACGTGGACACCCCCGTCTGCGCGACGACGTCGCTCAACATCCTGTCCGGCGAACTGGCGACCCTGCTGCTCTACGGGGATCGCGACGGTTTGCCCCAGGCGGACCTGGGCAACTTCGTCGATGACTACGGCCCGTACATCAATGTGGAGGCCGGAGGACGCGCGACGCTCACGCTGACCACCAACTTCCCGGCGTCCGCCCCGCTCCGACCGGGTCAACGCTACTTCCTGGCGGTGCGGAACTTCCAACCCGACCGTCCCGACAACCCGTTTGGGATCATGGTGCAGTTCGATTGCGAGGA
>JBFWOK010000085.1:0-29183 GCA_050250555.1 Limisphaerales bacterium | reverse complement strand
TTCGGATCGAAAACAATCCACCGTGTGTGAACCGAAACCCGCCCCACCCCCTTCCGTCATGAACCCCCACCGCCTCCGACGGCTCCCGCTCGCGCTCCTGCTTCTGCTTCTGCCCCTTGCCGCCACCGGAAGTCCCCATCGCCCCGAGTCCCCGGACACCGTCCTCATCCGCCTGCCCGGCATCCTCGGATTCCCTTCGATTCCGGTCCCCTCGAATCCCGCACCTTCCCCGAACGCAATTCCGGATCCGCGCCCCTCGGACGCCTCCCTCACGGTGGCTGCCGAGGCAACCAAGGCCGCTCGCGAACTCATCCTGGCCGCCCGTCGTGACGCGGATCCACGCCTCCTGGGTCGCGCCCGCCTTCACCTTCGTCCCTGGTGGCGATCCGCCGAAGCCCCCGTCGAGATCCTCCTCCTGCGCGCCGAAATCCGACAGGGCCTGCATGAATTCCCGACGGCCCTCGAAGACGTCGATCTCGCCCTCCGACGCGATCCCCGAAATGCCGCCGCCTGGTTGCTGAAGGCCAACTTGAACCAGGTCCTTGGAGACTACGATTCGGCGCGACTCGCGTGTCTTCAGTTGGCCCGATTCGCCGATCCACTCATCGCGGTGACCGCGGCCGCGTCCGTCCAATCACTCCGCGACGGCTCGCCGACCTCCGCCTTGCTGCTGGAAAACGAGATCCGCAATTCGACGGCCGCGAACCCATCGGTTCGCGCGTGGGCGTTCGTCACTCTGGGCGAGATTCATGCCCGCCAAGGCGACGCCGCGAGCGCCGAATCGGCGTTCCGCAAGGCGCTCGAAATCGAATCCGGCAACCCGTACGTCCTCGCCGCCCTCGCCGACCTACTTCTCGGCGCCGGGAGGGCACCCGAGGTTGTGGCGCTCCTGCGCGACGCGAGTGCGGAGGCCCTCCGTCTTCGCCGGATGGAAGCGCTCCAAGTGACGGCGCCCGACGATTTGGACACCCGACGGCTCCGGGAGGAGATAACCGATTCCTTCGCCCTTGCCCGCGAGAGAAATGATGAACTCCACCTTCGGGAACAGAGCCGGTTCACCCTTCGAATCCTGAACGACGCCAACGAAGCGTTCCGACTCGCGCGAAGGAATTGGGCGCTTCAGAAGGAGCCCGCCGATCTGGAGGTTCTCGTGGACGCCGCGCGCGCGGTCGGCGACGCCACCGAGCTCGAAAACGCCCTTGGATGGGCGCGGCGGTTTCAACCGGCCGTCCTGGCGCAACTGAACCGGAGGCAGCAGCCATGAGGACCCCCAACGTTGGGATCGAATCCTCTCCCGGCCGCCGAATCGGCCTGGGGCGACCGCCGGTCCGGCCTCCCTTCGCCCGGCTGGTCGCCCTTCTACTCACCTGGATCCTGCTTCCCGAATTGCCGGCCCTCGCCCATCGGCTCAGCAGTTCATCCCTCCGCCTCGCACCGTCCGTCGCGGGATCCCACTGGCAGGGCCGCATCACCGTCCCTTTGCGCGATCTCGCAATGCTCACCCGCCTGGATCGAAACGGCGATCAAGCCGTGACCTGGGGAGAACTTCAGGCGGCCGACGAGTCGCTCCAGGAGATCCTGAGGCTTCATCTGGTTCTGACTTCCGACGAATCCACGTGGGATCTCGTCATCGAACCGGTCGAAGTGGACACCCTCGCGGGTGAACCGTGCGCTTCCTGGGCCTTCTCAACCCCGCCCCGCGCGTCGGTTTCGGAATCGCCGCTCGAGGTGCGATACACACTTCTATTCGCGATCGATCCCGACCACCGCTGCCTCGTTCGCTGCGCGACCGGGTCGGCAACCGAGCCAACGGCCACCGCGGTCCTCAGTCCCGAGCAAACAACCGCGCGTTTCTCAGCTTCTTCCGCGACGTCATCAACCATTTCGACGTCCTTTCCGCTGTCCGGCTTCTTCGCCGAAGGGGTGCATCACATTTGGATCGGGTACGATCACATCTTGTTCCTCCTGGCGTTGCTCCTGCCCGCGGTCGTCCTCCAGGGAAACGCGGGCGCCGAGCGTGTTTCCCGGTTTCCAGCCGTCGCGCTCGAAGTCGCGCGGGTCGTCACGGCGTTCACGGTGGCCCATTCGATCACGCTCGGACTCGCGGCCTTCGACGTGGTCCGGGTTCCGTCCCGGTGGGTGGAAACCCTCATCGCCGCGAGCGTGGCGATCGCCGCCCTCAACAACCTGGTGCCCTTCTTCCGCGACCGGAGTTGGCGGATCGCCTTCGGGTTCGGCCTGATCCATGGCTTCGGATTCGCGGGGGTGCTCGCCGATCTCGATCTTCCTCGGAACGAATTCGCGCGCGGTCTGATCGGATTCAACGTCGGAGTCGAAGCAGGCCAGTTGGCCCTCGTCGCCGTGTTCCTTCCGATCGCCTACTTGCTTCGTCAATCCTGGGTGTATCGGCGGCTCGCCGTCCATGGTGGCTCCCTGGCGATTGTCGGAGTGGCCGGGTTCTGGACGGCGCAGCGCGCCTTTTATGGGTAGAGCATCAACGAGTTGCGACTCGCGCGTTGGATCCATGAACGGCGGACGATTCCACCACGAAGACACGAAGATCACGAAGAAGACGGGTGGATTGGATGCCTTCTCTTCGCTCGGTCTTCGTGTCCTTCGTGCGCTTCGTGGTTAATTGCCGGTTCATGGAGAGTGGTGAGCTTGCATCCGAAGCCCGGACCGCGTCGTTTATCGGCTGATGAACGACTCAGGGAACGACTTGCCCGCCGGTTCTCCCATTCCTCGTCGGTCCGGCGCGGACGGCGCCGGGAACAGTCGCGGCGAGGCCACCCCGCTCGTCAACGCCCTGCGCGACCGCCGATCCCGTCGGTTCGGACTCGGAATGGAAATCCCCGCTGGCCCGCTGGCCTACAAAAGCCGGCACCCTGAAACGCCGATCTCCATCGAGGACGAGGCGCTCCTCGCCTGGGCCGCGTGCGGCATCACGGGACCCGCCCTCGCGGACCTTTGCTATGCCTCGGGTCAGGGCGGCAACATCATGGCCGGCCTGGTGGGCCGAACCGTCGCGAGCGGCGACTGCCTCCAGACCATCGCCCTGTTCGTCATCAATGACCGGGGAGCGTGGCTGATTCGGCGTCCCCGGGAACTCTCGGCGACCGCACTGACCGAGGCGATTCAACTCGGCGACCGCGGGGAATGGACCCGGCTCCACGAGTTGGTCCGCGTTCGAGTCGCGGAACGGCGGGTTCACCCGCCCGTCGAGCCGCTTTTCAACATCAACGCGAACCGTTGGTCCCTGCACGCGCCGGGCAGCTCCTACTTCCTGCCCGTGGGGGACCTCACCCCGATGTATCTCAATGGGCTCCTGGAAATCCTCAACGAGGACACGGGGGTCTATGTGCTCGACGAGCGGGCCAACTACCGCCCCGCCGGCCTCGCGAAGTTCGCCCGCAGCCGCGGAGGGCATCTCGATGACGACCCCGCGCACGGGAAGGTCATCACGCTTCGTCAGCTCGAACAGTTCGTCACCGACTTCGTGAATCTGGAGATGGGAATGGTCCTCCAGAACCTCGGCTTGATGACCCAGGCACTCGGCCTCGGCGGGTTTCCTCATTTCGCCAACCACGACTACGCTTGGTTCGAGAGCCTTGGGTTCACGCTCCAACACCTGCCCGCCAGCCGATACCTGGGAACCGGGCCGCTCGTCGCGGCGGGGCTCCGGTTGCTCGGAAAGGACCTCCCGGTGCCGCTCGCCCTTGGCCTCGAACGCGACGGCCAGCCCCTCCTCCAGGCCATGTGCCCACCGAATTTCCCGTCCATGACCGACGCGTTGCGGTCGATGATGGATCGGAAATTCGGACCCCGTGGAATCTTCCGACACGCACCCGTCGTCCCCGCCTGGCTCGACGCGGAGCGGACGCTCAACGCCGTGGATCCGGTTGGATCCAAAGCCTTCGCGGCCGCTTCGGCTTTCGTCGAATACGTCTGGAAGCGTTACGGCCGCTTTCCCGTCCACGTCCCGCCGTTTCGATGCGGGCTAGGGCATCAGGTCGTCCATCTGGACACGGAATTCTACGACCACTTCTACCGGCCCGAAGCCGTTCCCTCCGCCCAGCGCGCCGACTTCGCGGAAACGGTGAAATCGCGCCGCGGAAGTTGAGGCACCCCCGATTCGGGCCTGTTTTCACCCACTGATCTCCGCGCCTCGCTGCCCTCCATGAGGGAATCTCGGTTCATGGGCGGGCGCCGAGCCTCGGCTCACCAGTCACTCACCGGACCCGGACTCGAACGAACCCTTGCGCGGATGCGGTGGCGGGGATTCGAACTTCGTGCCTCGACATCCCGGTGGGCAGAACGGTCCATTCCCTCCAAAGCACGAAATCGTCCGAGAGCTCCACCGTGGCGATCCCTTGGGCCGCATCGAGGATCTCAACCCTCAGTTCGCGCTCCGCGGTCCATCCCAGGACGGACAATCGGGGCGTCACGATCACCCTGGGACGCACCACCACCACCGCGGGTTCGCTGGTCGCCGAACCCGCGGCGTTCCGCACCCGAACGGTGTACTGGCCTCCGTCGGCCGGTTCCAACGTCTCGACGACCCATTCGGCGTCCGTGGCGCCCGGGATCGGGTCGCCGTCGCGAAACCATTGAAACTCGAACGGCGGCGTGCCCGTGATCGCCGCGCTGAGCCGGAGTTCATCGCCCTCAACAAGATCACCGCCCACGGGCATGCGCTCGAACGCCGGCGCCACGGCGACCGGACCGGCCTGCACCTGGTCGATCGCGGCGCGAAAATCCGCGATGGAAGCCGAGAAGTCCCGTTGCCCGTACCCGTCCTGATGCAGGAGCAACTCCCACGGCTCATGGCTGGGCGAGTTCGTGACCCCGTTGATGATCGCGAAGATCGGCTGGCCTCCGGATTGAAACCGATTCGCGAGGCCGCGGTTGAAATCCTCGAGCACAAAATCGAACCCCGAACGGTTCACGAAATTGCCCGTCTGCGACTCCTGGTTCGGCTGCAGGTTGATCGCGACGTGCATGACGGGAATGCCCGCCGGGTTGCCCGACCGACTGGCGTACCAGTCGACGATTCCGGTCCCCACCTGCGGGGCGGCGGCCTGGCAGAACGGACACCACCACGCGAACCACTCGAGAAACACGATCTTCCCCGCGAAATCGCTCAGCTGAACCGGTTGCCGCGTCGCCCGGTCCGTGAGCGTGAAATTCTCGATCCGATCGCCAGCCCGATAGCGCGTCGCCGATCTCCCCTCGAAAACACCCACTCCAAAGATCAGAGCGGCGATCCCGAGACCCGGGCCAATCTTCTGAATCCTCATAGTCCTCCTCTTCGCTAGAATTCGTGGTCCACCGCGGCCTGCACCAATCCCCAGTCGCGCCCACGGTACAGGTTCCCGAAAAAGGCCGTTCCGATCCCGAAAGATCCGTACCGGGTCGAATACGGCGCCGCGAACAACTTGAAAGCCCACCCTTCCCCGACATACCGGACTCCAACGCCGGCCTGCCAGGCTCTCAACGGCGGCGCCGCGTTCGAGAAGTTCGAGTTCTCAATCTCCCCGGTATCCTCGTAGTACCGCCCCGACGCGCTGATCCGCCAGCGCGTCGATGCTTCGTATTCCACGGTGGCGCCGCCATACCAGGCGTCGAACTGGGGATCCTCGGCGGCCAGCCCCCCCTGGAGCCGCACCACCCAGCGCTCGCCAAGGGCGAGGTTCGCCGACCCCTGGTATCCGAGCCGCAGGTCGCGATCGGACGTGTCGATCCTCCGAAACTCGTGGAGAACCCGGAGTCGACGGTGGAGCACGTTCTCGAACGAGACGCGCACAACTGTTGTGTAGAGGAACGAACGGCCCCGCCGAAGACCGTCGAAGTCGATTTCGTAGCCCGGAGCGATCTCGTCGTTGAGATAGCTGAAGTCGAGCTGCGCGAATCCCGAACCGGGCAGGTACTCCCATCGAAGCCCCGCGGTCAGGTTGTGCCCGGACGGCGTCGGCCCGACATAGCCCGGCAGCGCCGAAAATTGCTGCCGATAGTATTCACTCAACCAGGCCGACCGGAAGTCGGTGAACCCGTCGTAGAGACCCGCGCCCCCGAGGACCGTGAGAACATCCAGCGCCCGCCAACGGGTCGCGATCTGCCCGTACCCGCGAACCTCGTCCACCCGGGTCGGCTCACCCAGGAAATCGAAGGACACCGGAGCGTAGTCGAGCCCGATGGTTCCCAGTCCTCCGGTCACCAAGACCTCCCACACACCTTCGCCCAGCCGGTACGACGCCGACTCCTGGGTCAGCTGAACATCGGACGAGAAAGCTCCATCGAACGCCAGCGTGGCCCGCTGCGGAATGCCGAACGAATCGGATTCCCCCTCGTCTGATTCGGCAACCCTGGAATCCGCCACCGTGCCGTCGACCGACGCCCACAACGGGAGACGGCCCGTCCGGATCATCCGGTCGAGCACCGCCCCGATGTCCGGTCGGAATCCGTTCCCATCCTCGAACTCCACCACCGGGCCGTCCAACGAGGCTCGGGGTCGGGCCGCCCCGATGGCGTCGATCACCGCCCGGATCTTGTCGGCGCCCTCGAAACCGCCCTTCCGATACACAACCCGGAATTCCGGTTCCCCGGTTGGACCGGCGGTTCCATCGATCACCACGAGGTGGGGGAGGCTCGTTCCCCCATACTTGCGAAGCATCTCGCCTTCCTTGTCGTCCACGACCCGCCCGAGCTTGTGCTTCTTGATGAAGGCCTCGGTCCGAGGGCGCTGTTCGGCTTCCACATTCACCGCGAGCACCTCGACCGGGATTCCGGCCGGGTTGCCGTTCCGAGCCGCGTAATGCGCGTGGATCTTCGATTCGATCTCGGCGCTGGCCTTCGCGCACGGAACGCACCAGTAGGCGAAGAAGTCCAGGACCACGATCTTCCCCGCGAAATCCGAGAGACTCACGGTCCCCTGCCGATCCCAGCGCTCCATCGTGAAAGGGTGCGCCTCCGCGGCCGGAGTCGCGCCCCGCAACGTTCCCTCCAACAGCGCGACCAAGCCGAGGAACAAGCTCGTGGCGGATCGAAACCTCATGCTCATGACCATAGCCGGGCTCCCAACGCATCTAGCGGCACGAGGTGCAACCCGCCGCCTGCGCGCCCCCGGACGCCGACGCGCCCGTCTCGATCTGGTTCAGGACGGCCGTGGCGTCGACGAAGACAGGGGAATCCGAGAAAGCCATACCCGGCTTCGCCACAAGACGTTGTTGATGCACCGGGACAGCCCGACAACCCCAGGATGCCAGGAGGGTCAGGCCGATCATCAGACCGCCGCCGACTCGTCGAAGTGCAGATCTCATTCGCTGGCCATTAGAGGCGCGACCCCGGGCTCCTATTCCAAGCCAATCTCCTCAATCTCCGGCCCGGCACGATATCCGATCGGATCGAATGCGATCGAATGGGATTGACCGGTTGACCCGGGGAATCGCCTCGGGTGACGCTTCGGGATGGCAACCGCGGAACTCAAGATCGAAAAGCTCGTGACCGGAACCGGCCCTGCGGCGCGCAAAGGGCAAACCGCCACCGTTCACTACACGGGCTGGTTCACCGACGGAGGGAAGTTCGACAGCTCGGTCGACCGCGACGAACCCTTCGAATTCGTGATCGGCGCCGGGCAGGTCATCGCCGGCTGGGACCAGGGAGTGGCCATGATGGTGGTCGGCGACAAGGTCCGGATGACTCTTCCTCCCGAACTGGCCTACGGCGCCGCGGGATACCCCGGCGCGATTCCACCCAACGCGACCCTGATCTTCGAGGTGGAACTGCTCGGGATCCGCTGAGGGGCGGAGTCCCCTTGGGTCCCATGGACCGCTTGCTTCCGTCAATGTGATGCCCTCCACGGTCCCCAGGTTCGCCCCTAAGACAATGCGCCTCTTCCTGGTCCTTCTCTCCGCCTTCGCCGTCCTTCGGCCCAGCCTGGCCGCCCAGGGTGCCGACGTCGATCGGCCGAACATCATCTTCATTCTCGCCGACGATCTCGGCTACGGCGATCTCGGCAGCTACGGACAACAGAGAATCCGAACACCTCGGCTGGATCGGATGTCCGCGGAGGGGATGCGGTTCACCCAATTCTACGCGGGAGCCACGGTCTGCGCTCCGTCGCGTTCGGTCCTCATGCAGGGCTTGCACACCGGGCACTGTCGGGTCCGCGGAAACGCGGGACGGAAAAACCCGCTCGCCCAGGCCCTTCGTCCCGGCGACCGGACCGTGGCCAGCGCATTGCAGGAAGCCGGATACGCCACCGGCCTTTTTGGGAAGTGGGGTCTTGGCGATGTCGGGGCGGCCGAACCCGGCCTTCCGCGCCGCCACGGATTCGACGCGTTCTTCGGCTACCTGAACCAGCACCACGCCCACAACTATTACCCGACCTTCCTCTGGCGGAACGAAGAGCGGGTCGCCCTTCCCAACCTCGTGCCGAACGAGGACGACCTCGGCGGCGGAGTCTCGACCAACAAATCGGTCTACAGTCCCGACCTGATCACCGCGGAAGCGCTTGGCTTCATTCGGAATCACAAGGCCCGACCCTTCTTCCTCCTTTTCACGACCACCCTGCCCCACGCGAACAACGAAGCGGGGACCAACGGGATGGAGATTCCGGATCTTGGGGCCTATGCCCACGTGGACTGGCCACCCGCCCAGCGGGCCCACGCCGCGATGATCGATCGCCTGGATCGGGACGTCGGCCGGATTTTGGACCTCGTCGATTCTCTCGGGCTTCGGGAGCGAACCCTGGTCCTGTTCACGTCCGACAACGGCCCCCACCGCGAAGGTGGCAACCAGCCGGACTTCAACGACTCCAACGGCCCGCTTCGCGGAATCAAGCGCGACCTCTACGAAGGCGGAATTCGTGTTCCCTTCATCGCCCGCTGGCCCGGTCGCATTCCGGCGGGAACGACGTCGGATGTCGTCGGATGGTTCCCGGATTTCTTCCCCACGGCCGTCCGCCTCGCCGGAGCCCCGGTCCCGGCGGGACTCGATGGCCTCGACCTCTCACCCGTTCTTCTCGGCCAAGGCCCGCTCGCCGGGCGCGGGCCCCTCTACTGGGAATTCCATGAAGGCGGCTTCAAGCAGGCCGTCCGGGACGGCGATTGGAAGGCGGTCCGACGGAGTCCCGCGCAGCCCGTCGAACTCTACGACCTCCGATCGGATCCCGGCGAAACCCGCGATCTGGCCGACGCGAATCCCTCCGAGGTCAGGCGGTTCGCCGAACTCTTTTCCAGCCTCCGCGCCGACTCACCGGATTGGCCGGCGCGCACCCAGCAATAACCGTTTGACCCTTGGTCGGCTTTCTGGTCTATGACCCGGCATCCGGTGCGCCGCGCGAGGGGTGAGTGCTTCAGCAACGCCGTCGGCCCCTGAAAACGACCCCTCGCCATGGCCGAAACCAGCCCCAAGCAACTGTTCATCGGCGTCGACCTCGGCGGGACCAAGATCCTCGCGGGCGTCTTCAACCACCAACTCAAGCTCGTCGCCACGGCCAAAAGCAGCACCAAGGCCGACCGCGGGCCGAAAGCCGTCATCGAACGGATCGCCCGGACCGTCCGGGATGCGGTCGACGAGGCGGACCTCGATATCAAGAACGTCAAGGCGATCGGAATCGGAGCCCCAGGCTCCATCGACTCCGCCGAAGGCCGTGTGATCTTCTCCCCGAACATGCCGGGCTGGGAGGACGTCGCGCTCCGGAAGGAACTCGAAAAGCACCTCGAACTGCCCGTGGCGGTCGAGAACGACTGCAATGCCTGCGCGCTCGGCGTTCATGCGGCCGAGCTGAACTCCAAACCCCGCCACATGGTGGGCATCTTCATCGGCACCGGCATCGGCGCGGGAATCATCCTCGACGGAAAGCTTTTCAGCGGTTTCAACCGGACCGCGGGGGAGATCGGGCACATGGTCCTTGAAGTGGGCGGACCGAAATGCGGGTGCGGGAACAGGGGCTGCTTCGAAGCTCTCGCCTCCAGGACGGCCATTTTCCGTCGGATCCAGTCCGCCGTGAAGGACGGACAAAAGACCGTTCTCGTCGACATGCTTGGGGATGGTCTCGACGACCTCCGGAGCGGCGACCTGCGAAAGGCCCTCCGCAAGGGTGACAAACTCGCCGAGAAAATCGTCGAGGAAGCCGCTGAATACACCGGCATCGCTGTCGGCAACATCATCAATCTTCTCAGCCCGGAGTGCGTCGTGATCGGCGGCGGAGTCATCGACGCCCTCGAGGACGAGATGATGTCCATCATCGTCGAGACCGCCATGGACTACGCCATGGCCGGCACCTCCAAGGGCGTCGAGATCATCGCCAGCCGACTCGGCGATCACGCCGGAATCACGGGCGCCGCCGCCCTCGCCCGCGACCATTCGAAATCCTAGCCGTGGCTTCATGCAGGCGCCCGACCTCGATATC
The DNA here is from genome assembly GCA_050250555.1 of Limisphaerales bacterium. GTDB lineage: Bacteria > Verrucomicrobiota > Verrucomicrobiia > Limisphaerales > CAIMTB01 > CAIMTB01. The sequence goes on along the minus strand of JBFWOK010000085.1, from coordinate 18,772 downwards.
ATCCCCCCATCCTCCCCCGCGGAAGAATGCCGGGCCGTCATCGATATCGGCACCAATTCGGTCAAGCTCCTGATCGCCCGCGTTGGCGATTCCCGGGTCGAACCCATCCTCGAAAAGGGAATCCAGACCCGCCTCGGCGAAGGATTCTTCACCACCCGTCGCCTTCGCCCGGACGCCATGGTCCGAACCGCCGAAACGGTCGCGGCGTTTCGCTCGGAAGCTCTCTCCCACGAACCCCGCAGCCTCCGCGTTCTCGCCACCGCGGCCGCCCGCGAAGCTTCCAATGCCTCCGAATTCGCCGACACACTCCGCAACCGGGCCGGGGTCGAAGTCGAAATCATCGATGGAACGCTCGAAGCGGAACTCGCCTTCCTCGGCGTCTGCTCGAATCCCGCCCTCGCCGGAAAACCGCTCCTGGTGGCCGACGTGGGCGGCGGAAGCACCGAACTGATCGTGGGTGAATCCGGGCATCGCCGATTCAGTCGGAGCTTCCCGCTCGGCGCGGTGCGCCTGATGGAATCCATCCACCTCGGTGACCCGCCCGGCATGGGGGCCCTCGACCGTTGCCGAGCCTCCCTCGCCGACTGGATGAGCGAACAGATGTCGCCCGCCGTCCGCGTCGCCCTGCCGCCTCCCGACGCGGGTTCCGTCGAATTCGTCGGGGTCGGTGGTACGGTCGCCGTCCTCGCCTCCATCCTTCACGGACTCGACCGCTACGATCGCGACCGGATCGAAGCCACGCGCCTGGACTCCGCGACCCTGGCCCGTCTGACGGAGCGGCTCTGGACCCTCGACCTGGAAAAAAGGCGGCAAATTCCAGGGCTCCCTCCCGAACGTGCCGATATCATCCTGACGGGATGCGCCATCTACGAGGCCCTGATGAAAACGTTCCAGCTCGGCGGACTGCGTCCCAGCACGCGCGGCATCCGCTTTGGAGCCCTGCTCCACGCTCCGTGACATGAACCCCGTCGCCGCGGCCTTCGAACTTCGCGCCGCCATGGAGCGGCTCGAACCCGAGCCCGAACACACAGGACACGTCGCTTTCCTCGCGGGGCGGCTCTTCGACGAACTCCGGCCCCTCCACGGGTTGGGCGCCGAGGATCGCGTCCTGCTCGAGGGAGCGGCATGCCTCCACGACATCGGATGGCCCGAAAGCCGCCGCGGGACCGCGCACCACAAGATCTCCGCCCGGCTGATCCGCAAGCAGACCTGGCAGAACCTGTCCCAGTCCGAGGTGGACATCATGGCCCAGACCGCCCGATACCACCGCCGCGCCCATCCTTCGTCCGAGCACGGCGATTTCCATCGCCTCGCCGAACCCGAAAAAAAACGGGTCCTCGTTCTCTCGGCGATCCTCCGTTTGGCGGACGCCTTCGATCGAAGCCACCTCCAGCACGTTCGCGATCTGCGCGTCCGCATCGACGATCATCGGGTCGAGGTCACCCTCCTCAGCCCCACCGCGACGGACCGCGAGATCGCCGCCGCCGGAAAAAAGGGGCAGCTCGCGCGGGAAGTGTTCGAGAGGGAATTCCAGGTGCTGTTCGAACGACTCCCCGGCGACCCCCATTGATCCAAACCTCCGGATTCGTTTTGTCGGACCCGGGCCGGCCCCCCACCGTCTTTCAGATCCCGTCGCGTCAGGACGGCCGAATTCTGCGGACCGCCCTTCGGGAAGCCCTCTTGACCTCCTCCGACGGATCCTCGCGGGCCGCCTTTTCCAGAAGCGGCACCGCTTCCTGCGCCTCCGAACCCCGCCGGGCCAATGCGTCGACCGCCATCTCGCGAACCGCCCAGTCCCCGTGCCCAAGCGCCTCCATCAGCGCCGGGATCGAGACCGGATGAATGGCTCGCAGAGCGTCCCTCGCGGCCGTCCGATCGTCCGGATCCGCGAGCATAGCAAACAGGAACGCCTCCCCCGGTCGCCCGCGTTCCTCCAACTGCGCCAGGGCCGACGCGGCCGACCGCCGCACCACTCCTTCCGAATCCTTGAGACCCGCGACCGCCACTCCAACGGCCTCGTCGGATTCGCGATCCATCGCCACACGAGCAAAAACCGCCGCCGCCCGAATCGCCGGATCGGAGTCCTTGAGACCGCGTACCACGACCGGCAAGGCGACTTTTCCGCCCTCCTTGAAACGAACCACCGCCTCCAGGAAGGCCCGCCGAACCGCCGGATCCGGCGCATCCCCCAAGGAGACGAGACGCTGCGCGTCCGAATCCCCGACCGCCCCGATCGAGCCCAGCGCTTGAAGAATCTCGACCTGGATCTCCGGCGGCGATCCCGACGCGCGGGCGACCAGGGCCGGAGCCGCCGCTTCGCCGTCCGCTCCCAGTGCGCCCAGCGCGCGAATCGCGGCCGTCTCCAGGGCTCCATCCCCCGACCCCAGGACCTCGATCAGCTTGGGTATCGCCGGACGCGCCGCCTTGCCCAGGAACGCGATCCCCGACACCACCGCGCGCCGCACTTCGGGCGACGCATCGTCCAGCCCCGATTCCAAGCGAACGAGCATCGCTTCCGGAGCGACCCCGCACGCGCCCGCCGCAATCCAGGCACGCCACCGGACCGCGGCGTCGCCATCATCCATCAAAGGAGGCAACACTTTCGCCGCCGACCGTGCCCGCACCCCCAGCGCCGCCAATCCTTCCAGCGATCCCGCCCGCACGGATTCGGAAGGATCCGAGAGCGCCGACCTCAATGCCGCCAGGGAATTCAGATCGACGCGCCGCAGCACGTCCATGGGCCAGGCTTCGGCCTTCAATTCGGAAGACGGGATCTTTCTCAAGGCCTCAAAAGCAATGTCCACTCCCGGATTGCCGAGCGACGCCAACGCCCGAAGCAGGGCCGGGTCCGGCGCTCCCGCCGCCACGCTCTTGCCGATGGCGCGAGCCACCGCGCCCGCGGCAGGACCCGCATCCGGCCCCAATTCCGATAGGAATATCGCGGCCCGATCCCGAACCTGGGCATCCGGCGAATCCAGGTGAGGCACGATCGCCGGAAGCAGAGCCGATTCCGTCGGCCGCACCAGGAGGAGCGCCGAATGCGCCGCCCGCCGCACCGACTCGTCGTCGTCGTCCCATGCCCGAAGAAGGTCGGACACCAGCGCCTCCGAACCCGGGGTGACTCTCGAATACGCCACAAGCGCCTTCGTTCGAAGGACGGTGTCCGATTCGCTGAAGAGGATTTCCCGCAGGGCGGGACCCGCGGGGCCGCCGGTCGTCCCCAACCGCCCCAAAGCCTCCGCGACGAAGGCCCGGGATTTCGGATCGGCGCCGTTCCGCAAGGATTCCTCCAAAGGAACCAGCGCCACCTCGCCGAGGCCCGCAAGCGTCTCGGCGGCGGCATCGCGAACTTCAGGCCGATCGTCGGCGAGCGAAACCGCCAGCCTCGGAGCGACAGGCGCCGCCGCTTCGCCCGCGAATCCGAGGGCCCGCGCCGCTCCCGCGCGGACATGCCAGGCCTCGCTGCCCAGCGCATTGGAAAGGGCGGGAACGGCCGGCGCGCCGATCGAACCCAGGGCCAGAGCGGTCCGGTAAAGGGACTGGCTGCCCTGCCGATCCTTCCCCCTTTGAAAAGGCGCCCAATTCTCAAGCTCCTTCAGCAGCGCGGGCAAAGCGGGTTCGGCGTCCTCCTTCAGGTTGGCGAGAGCCGAAATCGCGCCGAACCAGACCTGCTGCTGCGGATCCTCGAGCGCCTTGATCAGCTGCGGTATCACCTGCTTGTCCGCCACGCCGGGGCGGCTCAGCTGATAAGCCGCTTCGCGCCGGACTTTGGCGTCCGAGGATTCCAGATCTTGGGCGAAGTCCAGGGCCGTCTTCCCACCGTCGGCGGCGAGTGGACCCGGAACCATCAGGGTCATGACCCCCACCCCCAGGAGCACCGCCCGGACCAGGATGCGACCGATCATGACTCGAGGTACCGCAGGCGGCCCGTGCTGTCGCCGAACGAATCCGCCGCCACACCCGCCCGGTCGAGGAGCGACAGGTACAGATTGCACAAGGGAGTCTCCTGCGGGTACCGGACATGCCGCCCGGTCAGAAGGCTTCCCCCGCCCCGCCCGAACAGCGCCACGGGAAGGTCATCGTGATTGTGCCGGTTGCCATCACTGATGCTCGAGCCGTAAACGATGATCGAGTTGTCGAGGAGATTGCCATCGCCTTCGGGCGTGCTTCGGAGTTTTTGCAGGAAATAGGCCAGTTGCCGCGTGTGGAACTGGTTGATCGCACTGATGCGCATCTGCTTCTCCACGCTGTTCTCGTGGTGGGAGAGCGTATGATGCCCGTCCTTCACCCCGATGAACGGGTAGGCCTTGTTGCTTCCCTCATTGGCGAACATGTACGTCGCCACCCGGGTGGTGTCGGTCTGGAACGCCAGCACGAGCATGTCGGCCAGCAGCCGAAGATGCTCCTCATAGCTGGCCGGAACTCCTTCGGGCTTCTCGCCTTCGGGAACCGATTCGCGCTCCAGCCGATACTCGTTCTCAGCCCGTTCCACCCGCATTTCAATCTCGCGAACCGCCGTGAGATACTCGTCCAGCTTGTGGCGGTCGTTCGCGGCGACCTTGCCCACCAACCCCGAAGCATCGTCTTGAACAAGATCCAAAAGGCTGCGCTGACGCCGCATCCGTCGCGCCAGCCCTTCGGCCTTCTCGGGGTCCGTGCCGCCGCCAAACATCCGCTCGAAAACCGCCCTCGGATTGATTTCCTTGGCCATCGCCGTGGAGTCGTTGCGCCAGGAAATGTTGTTCGAATACGCGCAGCTGTAGCCGGAGTCGCACTTGCCCGCCTGCCGACCCGGCTCCGCTCCAATCTCGAGCGACGGCAACCGCGTCGCACCCGCCAGGGCCGCGGCCGCGACCTGATCGACCGAAACGCCCGCGCGGATTTGCGAACCTTCGCTCTTCAGGGCCTGCGACCCGGTCAGCCAACTGGCCGCCGCCCGCGCGTGATCCCCCGGACCGTCGCCGTTGGCGCGCCCCTTGTCGTGGGTCAGCCCCGTGAGCACCAGCATGTCCCGCCGAAAGGCCGACAACTGGTCCAGAATCGGCGGCAGATCCGTCAGGGCGCCTTCGTAGTCCGGCGTCCAGTGGGGCATGTGAACCCCGTTCGGCACGTAGATGAATGCCAATCGTGTCGGATAGGCCCCCGCCGTCGCGGCCCCAACTCCCGACGCCGACGTCGACGCTCCGGGAACCAGGACCGACGTTGCCGCCAGGGATTCGAGGGCTGGAACGGCCACCAGGGCGCCAAGGCCCCTCAGGAATGTCCGTCTAGGGATGGATGCTCGCATGTCGATTATCGAGTGAAGGTTCTGGTTGTCGTCTCAGAAAAGGTTCGCTCTCAACCACTCCTAGCAGGAGCGCTGAAAACTTGAAATCATTCTTCTCGAGCTGGTCGACCAGGAGTTGCACCGCCTTGCGATCGGCCGGCTCGAGTCCGCGCCCCAAAGCGTACGTCAGCAGTTTCGAGGCCAGCGCCTTCGGGAAGTCGGGATGCTGGCGCAAAACGGATTTTAAGCCGGTCGCGCCCTCGAATTTCCTTCCCCCGGGCAATTCCGCCGAATTGTCGATCGGATGCGGGCCGTCCTGGGTCCGCCATGCGCCGATGGCATTGAAGTTCTCCAACGCGAATCCGAGGGGATCCATCTTCTGGTGGCACGGCATGCACTCCGCCTTGCTGCGATGAAGCTCCAACCGCTGCCGAAACGTCGCCGTCTTCGACGCCTGCTCACCCTCCTCGATCGGTGGCACATTCGGCGGCGGCGGCGGCGGTGGCGTGCCGAGAATCTGCTCCAGGATCCACTTGCCCCGCAGAACGGGCGCCGTCCGGGTCGGCACCGAAGTGATCGTCAAGACGCTCCCCATCGTGAGCACACCGCCACGCCCGGAACCCGCGGCCGTCGCGACACGCTGAAATTCGTCCCCCTCAATCCCTTCCATCCCGTAGTGCCGCGCCAGAATCCCGTTCACGAAAGTGAAGTCCGCGTCCAGGAGATCGATGATGGACCTGTCCTCGCGGACGATCGCCTCGAGGAATAGGTCGGTCTCCCGTCGCATGGCGTCCCGCAAGGCCGGACTCCACGACGGAAATGCCGTCGCGTCGGGTTCGACCTGGTCCAGGTTCCGCACTTGAAGCCATTGCCCGCCAAAGTTCCGAACCAGCGCCTTCGAACGGGAGTCCTGGAGCATCCGAAGCACCTGTTCGCGACGCACCTCCGGCTTTCCCAGGTCGCCTTTCCGCGCCAGTTCGAGAAGGGTGTCGTCGGGCATCGAACTCCAAAGGAAATACGAAAGCCGCGACGCGACCTCGAACCCGTTGAGGTCCCTTCCCTGGCCCGCTTCCAGCGGTTCCGGATCGATCTCCCAACGATACAAAAAATGCGGCGACACCAGGATGGCTTCGAGCGCGAGTTGAATTCCCTCCTCAAAACGCCCCCCGTCGCGCATCACCCCGTCCACCAGCTTCACCAGCTTGGCCACCTCGTCCCGGGTCGCATCCCGGCGGTAGGCCCGATTCGCGACCTGGCGCAGCACGCGCCGCGCGTAGGCCAGTTCCCGCCCCGGCGTGGGACGACCCGGCAGGATCCGCCGATGAGCCTCCGGATACTCCTCCGGCGCCACATCGAGAGGGCCCACCACCTCGAACGAAGTCAGGTACAGATTGCGGTCGCCGTCCGAGTTGAAGTTGTTCAGGTACGCCACCCCCAGCCTGTGCTTCCCCGCCTCCAAAGTGACGGCCACCTCGAATTGCTCGGGTTTCTCCGCCTGCGCGCGGACCGACTGGACATGAACCTCCTTCCCGTCCACGCGGATCCCCATCCGGGGCAATTCCGGTCCCGCCAGGTCGCCGTACCCCCTCACCCGCAACCGGTAGGGCCCCGCCGTGGTGAATTCGTGATCCACCACGATTTCGCCTTCCCGGAAGAATCCCCAGGTCTCCTCCTCGACCGTCGAAACCGCGTCCGCCTGCGTCGTGAACCGTGACGCCGGAATCCGCTGGATCCTCTTCAACGCGGGATCCTCCGTCACGATCACCTCACGGGCGATGGTTTCGGCGGCCGACAGGTACTTCTCGAGGAGCATCGGCGGCAGGGAAAGCACGTCGCCGATGTTGTCGAAACCATAGCCGGACTCGTCGTTCGGAAACGAAGCATGCGCATCGTAGTCGACCCCGAGAAGGTCCCGGATCGTGTTTCGGTACTCGTTGCGATTGAGCCGCCGCGCCGTCACGCGACCCGGATTCGGCGGCGTCGCCGCATCCACCTTCGCGAGTTCCGCGTCGATCCACTGAATCAGGCCACGACGAACCGGTTCCGCCGGCTGCCGCTTGCCCTCCGGCGGCATCTCCCAACCGTCAAGGGCCGACCGCACCTTCTCCCAGATCTCCCGATGCCGACTCATCCCCGGATCCGTGCCGAATATCTCGAGATCGAGTTCACCCCGCTTCTTCTCGGGCCCGTGGCAACCCGTGCAGTAGTCGGAGAAGAACGGTTTCACCCGCGACTCAAAAGCCGCGATGCCCTCCATCGCGGCCTCGTCCGCCGCGCGGGCCACCCCCGGCCCCACCAGGCCCACCCCCACCCCCACCCACGCGAAAACGACGGCCAGCCCACCCAGAATCGCCCTTCGGATCGGCCAAACTCCTGTTCCCGCAAAAATCATCGCCGAATCCTTAGGCGCTCTCCGGCGGGCCGGCAAACGAACATTTTCAATCGGGAGGCACCCAATTCGCGCCTGCCGCGAAGCGAACCGTGTGAGCAAAAGGAACCACGCCAATCCGGCGGGTTCGCGTGAATGCGGAGCGTGGTATGCGCGAAATTGATGGAGAACCGTCAAATGACGCCGTGGTGGGTCTCCAAGGAGGATCTGGCATCGCGGCTGCTTCCGTGGGTGCGGCGAGGAACCTGTCGTTCCGCGCCTGCGGTAACCGTATCGATCGGTGGTCTCGGACCTGCCAAGGCCACTTGCCGAACCGGTCGTCCGCAACCCGTGGAAGCCTGATCCGGGTGAGAGGGCTCCCCCGTCAGCGCCCAGGTCCGGGCGGGCACATGCCCGGGCGACTACCCAATTCAGAGCTCATGAAGAAAATCGAAGCAATCATCAAGCCGTTCAAGCTGGAGGAGGTCAAGGATGCCCTCGGCGAAGCCGGAATCGAAGGCATGACCGTCAGTGAGGTGAAGGGATTCGGCCGGCAGAAGGGCCACACCGAAATCTACCGTGGAAGCGAGTACACCGTGGATTTCCTCCCGAAGATCAAGATCGAACTCGTCCTCAGCGATGAACACGTCAACACCGCCGTCAACGCGATCGTGAGCGCCGCGAAGACCGGCAAGATCGGTGACGGAAAGATCTTCGTGACCTCGATCGACGACGCTGTCCGCATCCGAACCGGCGAGAAAGGCCCGGCGGCCGTCTGACCCAAGCCCCAGCCCCCAACCCGCCAAGCGCAGCGCAGCGCGCAGCAATATCGGCGAACACCAACACTCCATCCCGAAACCCCTCCATGAAGCAATTATTCCTGACACTGGCCCTGCTCCTCGGCGCCTCCGCCTTCGTCTTTGACGCGGGGGCCGCTGATTCCCCCGTCCGGCAGCTCGAAGAGCGCGTGGCCGATCTCGAGGCCTACATCAACAACGGCGCGCGTGGCGACAGCACGAATGCGCCCTCCAGCATCCCCGGTCCCGGACCGGGTCACAACGCGTGGCAGATGACCGCCACCGCCCTGGTCCTCTTCATGACCCTCCCCGGACTGGCCCTCTTCTACGGCGGTCTCGTCCGTCGCAAAAACATCCTGTCCGTCATGGCGCAGTGCCTCGGAATCGCCGGCCTGGTCACCATCCTCTGGTGGGTTTGCGGGTACAGCCTGAGCTTCGGCGCCGGCAGCCCCTTCATCGGAGGCCTTGAGTTCATGTTCTTCAAGGGGGTCAACGGAGGCGAGGTCGGCCAAGGCAGCAACTGGATCTCGAACAACGTCTGGGCCATCTTCCAGCTCACGTTCGCCATCATCACCCCGGCGCTCATCGTCGGCGCCATCGCCGAACGCATGAAATTCTCGGCGATCCTCCTCTTCGTCACGCTTTGGATGTTCGTCGTCTACTTCCCGCTCGCCCACATGGTCTGGGCCGCCGACGGCTTCATGTGCGGCCCCCTGAACGCCGACGCCGGAATCAAGGCCCTGGACTTCGCCGGCGGCACCGTCGTTCACATGTCATCCGGTTGGTCGGCGCTCGTCCTCTGCATCCTCCTCGGGAAGCGCCTCGGCTTCGGCCGGGAACCGATGCCGCCGCATTCCATGGTCCTTTGTATGATCGGCACCGGCATGCTCTGGGTCGGCTGGTACGGGTTCAACGCGGGAAGCGCCCTCGCGGCCGACGGAATCGCCGCCCAGGCTTTCACCACCACCACCCTCGCCGCCGCCACCGCCAGCTTCGTCTGGGCCGTCTGCGAATGGATCATCAAGGGCAAACCCAGCGTCCTCGGCTTCTGCTCCGGTGTCGTCGCGGGCCTCGTCGTCGTCACTCCCGCCTGCGGCTTCATCACAACCTCCGGCGCCATGGTGATCGGCATCGTCGCCGGCGTGGTCCCGTTCATCGCGTGCTGGAAGCTCAAGCAATGGCTCGGATACGATGACGCGCTCGACACCTTCGGCGTCCACGGCGTGGGCGGCACACTCGGCGCCCTCATGACCGGCTTGCTCGCCTCGGCCGACGCCAACGGAGCCGTCGCGGGTCTCGCCGATGGGCTTCTCATGGCTCAGATCAAAGCCATCGCCCTCACACTCGTGCTCTCGGTCGTCGCCACCGTGGTCATCACGTTCATCGTCAAGGCGCTCGTCGGCCTGCGTCCTTCCGAGGAAATCGAAACCGCGGGCCTCGACCTCGCGGAGCACGGCGAAGAAGGCTACCACGGCTGAGCGATTCGCCGGCCGAAACATCAAGACCGCGGACCCCTGGGTCGCGGAGGAACCAAGAGGCGTGGGAGAAATCCCACGCCTCTTTCATTGTTCTCCCCGTCCTGGCGCCTTCCGGGGGGACATCAACGAGTTGCGACTCTCGCGAAGGATCCAGGAACCCGAGAGGCATCCCACGGAAGCGCGGAGGCACGGAGGGGGACGGAATCCGACTTCGGATCTCCGTGTCTCAGTGCCTCCGTGAGAGTGCTCCGACAACTCGGATGCGCCCCGCCCCTCACTGGCGCTCGTATTCCCCTTTGCCGAGCCGCTTCAGGACCGTGAATCCCGCCTTCTTGGCGTCGCTCACCGAAACCGGCTTGGTGATCGTCGGCGTATTGAACGCGGAAAAAACTTTGCGAACCGGCTTTTTGCAGGCCGGACAGTGCGTCAGCGGTTTGGCGCTCAACGGCCGGCGAAGCGTGAACTTCCCGCCACACGCCGCGCAGGATCCTTCGCACAATTCGTACTCGTAGAGGGGCATAGGACCGATTTTCGACGATTGAGGTGGCAGGCTACCGGAATCCCCGGCAGCGGCAAGGTCCGCGAATTTCGGTCCCTAGGAGCCTCGAAACAGAACTCCCATTTTCCGCGCCCCGGGGTTGCTTCCTGAGGGAGAGCAAATTTTTTATCGACTAAACAAGGGCGCGTATGCCAATTTCACTACCGTGCCTTCTGATGCGTCTCTCCCATCAGTCAAACGACCAGCAAGAATTTAGGCCACTAGGTAAAGGACCGACATATGTACCCTCACCCGATCACCAAACTCATCGCACCTTGTTCGCTCGCCCTTGGAGCGCTTGTCTGCTCCCACGTTCAAGCCCAAACCGCCCTGTTTGAGTGGGGAATCAACCGCGATGGCGTGATCACGGGTCTAGGCGACGCACTGCCGCCGGGTAGCGTTTTCGACACCTCCACCGGACTCGGAACGGTGCGGATGGTGTTTTCGACCCCGGGCGCCCATCAGGGCATCCTTTTCGTCGATCACGAACTCTCAGAAGCTCTGAATACGTTCTTCAACGAGTTGGGAGCTGTGACGGGTTCGCCTTCTGCAGGCCAAACCTGGGAAATCGACGAACCCGGCTTTTCGGCCGATCCCGGCGATATTTTCGACAATTTCCTCGCCGGCACCCTCGACAACGGAATCGGCAAATCCGACGAGGACGACGTGTCCATGGCGATTGGGTATGACTTCGTTCTGACTCCCGGCCAGACCGGAACGATCAACTTCCTTCTGTCACCCAATCAGCCGAATGGTGGTTTCTATCTGACGCATTCGGATCCGGACAGCGGCGAGTCGATCTACTTCTCCAGCTCGCTCCGCATCGACGGTGGAAATGTCGTGGTGCCTGAGGGTCAGACGGTCTTGGCCGGAGGCCTCATCACTTTGCTGGCCGCCCTGGGGGTCTGGCGAAACCGAAGAAACCAACCCAAGGCGAACGCATAAGGCACCGACGACCGGCAGCGGAAGGTCCACGTCTGTCCGTCCTGACAGTTTTTGTGTGCGACGCGCTTTTGGATCGCGCGCCCTCCATTGAAGCGTGACTTCGGCGACCGACGTCATCGAAACCGAAACGAAATCATTCATCCATGACTGGGGAACCTATGATTCAACCTACCAAATCGATTCGGCGGGCGTTGACGCTGACCCGCACCCGCGCGGCGAGCTTGACGGCAATTTTAGTTCTGGCAGGCGTCGCCGCCGTCGCCGCGCCACCCATCGTCCGCACCGTTCCTTGGGTGGCGTTCAACCCGCTGGTTCCGCATACCACGTGGTCGGGCAAGTCCATCACGGTGAAAGGCACCTGCGAAGTCCCCGCCCCCTTGTCGAATTTTGAGTACTTCTGGGACTTCGGCGACGGCACCACGACCGCCTTCGCCAACGTGACCGACAAATACAACCTGGGCGTCTCCCACACCTATGTTGGCCCGGTCGACACAGTCTTCACGGCACGGCTGACCGTCCGCGACAAGACCACCGGCGAAACAGCCAACAAGGCCTACTACGTCCAGGTCCGACCCCAGACCCTGGAAACCGAGGTCAACGTGGGTATCGACGAGGGCCTCTGGTACATCCATCGCACTCAAACCCGCCGGGGTTCGCCGCAGAATGACGGCTATTGGTCCGGGGCCACGGGCACCACGGCCGCGAACATCACCGCCCTGCAGGTCAACGGACATTTCGAAGGCGGCGACCCCGACAACCCCTACGTCGAGACGGTCAACCGCGGCATGCGCTACATTCTGACCCGCCTATTCCGGCGGAATCTTTCCGTTCAAACCCTTGGAAACCCGGATAGCAACGGCAATGGATACGGCCTCTACACCGATTACCCGGACGGCTACCAGTTGGGCATCCTGATGGACGCCATCATCGCGTCCGGCACTCCGAACGCCATCGCGGCCACCGGAATTGCGGAAGTCCTGGGTCGCCGCTATGTCGACATCGTCCAGGACATGGTCGATGACTACGCCTACTCCCAATACGACGGAACCTCGGGCGCTTTGGGAGTTCTGGGTGGATGGCGGTATAGCGCTCAGCAATTTCCCGACAATTCAGCCGCCCAGTGGGGCGCGATCGGACTTTACCCGGCCGAACACTCCTGGGGTTGCACCGTCCCTCCGTGGGTGAAGACCTCGAACGCCGGCTGGCTGACCTACAGCCAGGATACGACAGGCGCGGATTCGGGCGTTTTCGGCTACACCGGAACAAGCCCCATCTTCGGACCCTACGCCACGACTCCGTCGGGCATGGTTCAGCTCGCTCTCGACGGCGTCGGCCGCGGCGACCCCAAATGGGATCGCTCCGAGACCTTCATGAGGGATCACTTCGGGGATGCGGCGGGAGAAGGCCAGTACTGGCTCAACGTCAAGGAGTTCTACTACGGCCTGTTCGCCTTCGTGAAGTCATTGCTCCTCCACGATTCCAACGGCGATGGAATCTCAGAGCCCATTCAGTTCCTTCAGTCCCAGACGGTGGGAGTTCCCCCGATCGACTGGTACGCGGCCCAGGCTCCGCCGCTCGGAACGGATCCCACCGACGGCGTCGCGCGCAGCCTGCTCAAGGATCAATTGGCGGGCGGAAATTGGACGGGCCATTCGTGGACATCCGAAACGGATCACCTTGCGACCGCCTGGGCCGTGCTGATGCTTCGCCGGACCATCGTGGACACCGGCCCGGTTGCGGTCGCCAAGGGGACACCGAATCCCGCCGTCGCCGGTCAACTCATTCAGTTGGACGGCTCGGATTCCTTCCACTCGGACGTCAGCAAGCTGATTGACTCGTGGGAATGGGACCTCGACAACGACGGTACCTATGACGTCTCGGGGCCGTTCCCGACCGTCTCCTTCCCCGCGCTCGGAAGCTACCCGGTGAAGCTTCGCGTCTCGGACAACGGCTCTCCCGAGCAGTTCGCCGACACGATCGTCACGATCCTCATCGACACCCCGCCTCTCGCCCCTTCGGCACTCGCGGGTGGGCCTTACAGCTTCTGTCTTGGCGCGACTCCTTGGTTCCTCGACGGAACAGGATCCAGCAACCCGGACGAAGGGGAATCCGAGATCGGTCTCCCTGGTGACACCATCATCTCCTACGAATGGGATCTGGACGGCGATGGACAGTTCGACGACGCCGTCGGACCGCAGCCGGATGTCACGGCCTTCTTCACTGGCGCCGGCGAGGGGAGCTACCTCATCCAGCTTCGCGTGACCGACCAAACATCGGTTTCCTTCCCGAGCAGCGGTCAGCCGAACCTGATCGACACCGATTCCACGGTCGTCGTGGTCCGATCCGCGAATGATTCGAATTGCGATTGCATCTCGGATCTCGATACCCGCCCGAAACCCGGGAAGATCCAGCTTGTTTGGACACACTCCGGCGCCCACCACTACAACGTCTATCGTGGAACCAGCAACGGCGGCCCTTATTTGAAGATCGCGTCCACGACTTCGACGTACTCGACCTATCTCGATACCGCGGTCGTCAACAACACGGTCTACTACTACGTCGTCCGTGAAGCCGACGCGTTGGATAACGAGTTGTGCCAATCGAATCAGATCATCGGCATCGCTCGGGCTCGCGCCAGGTAGGTACGTTCACGGCGCCTCGGCGCCAGGAATTCCGCAATGGACGCTAACGATCCCCCGGTCGTTAGCGTCCTTGCTTAGAAAGGGTCAAGGACGCGGAACCGAGCTAGCCACGGCCCCCCCGCCGATTGAGTTACTCAAGGAGGCCGAGATCAGCCTTCCCAGATGCCTTCGATGACCTAGGATGACCGGAGGAAAGTCCCACGGAGGAGGGAGGGGATTCGAATGAAGAGCGTTCCAATCAACCGCCAACGTATCGTTCGGGCGTCCAGCACAACAGCCCTTCATCGGCACTGGTTCCGTTCCTTCATTCTCATGGCAAGCTTTGGGCTGATCGTCATCGCCCCACCGGGATTTACGCAGTCCGGTGTGGCGCCCCGCGAGCCAGCCTCCACCCTCGGCGCCCCCCCTTCCCTGCTGATCCCAAACTCAGCGACCAACCTTCCCGTCAAAAGCCTGGGAGAAGGTCGTTGGCAGCTCGGCGAGGTGCTCATCGACAAAAACGACCGCTCGGTGACCTTCCCCGCGGTCGTCAACATGAACTCGTCGGTCGTCGAGTACTTCGCGGTCGCGACCGGTGGAAAGACCCACGAGAGCGTGCTTCGAACGGATGCGCGGCCGTTTGATATTCACGTCGGAATGCTGCTGCTCGGCGCGAAGGGCGCCACTTCGGCGGATCCCGCCGTCTTCTTTGATCCCAAGCAGAAAACGCCCGGGGACGAAATCGACGTCCTGCTCCGGTACGACGACGAGGGCCGGTCCGTGATCCACCCGGCCGCCTCCTGGATTCACAACGCCGAAACCAAGACCACGATGACCGCGGGCCCGTGGGCCTACAATGGCTCCCAGGTGATCGAGGGCGGTTTCGTCGCCCAGCGCGAAGGATCCATTGTCTCCCTGATTTCTGATCCCTACGCCCTCGTCAACAATCCGCGACAGGGACACGAGAACGATGAGATTTGGCGGGTCAATACGAACGCCGTGCCCGCCTTGAACACCCGCGTCGATGTCACACTCCGATTGAAGTAACCTATGAACACGATCGCCCACCGGACGGACTCTTCGCCCTCGTCAACCCGCGGCAAGTCGAGCCTTCGGAGACGTTTCACCTCTCTGACGCTCGGCTTCACCGTTTCCGGTTGGGTCATTCTCGCCGGCGCCGACAGTCGCGCCCAGACCCCCGCCGCGGCGCCACCGAAACCCCCGCCTCCCACCCAGGCTCAGCTGGCATCCTCGATCGAACGGGGCGTCGCATCGCTCCTCGGAAGTCAGAATTCCAACGGCTGGTGGTCCACCGCCGACCAACCAGCGGTCACCGCGCTGGTCCTCACCGCGCTCAATCGTGAACCGTCCGGCCGGTTCACCCGAAGGCGGCCCTCGGAACTCAACCGCGCCTACGATTTCATCCTCTCCAGCGTCAAACCCGACGGAAGCATTCATCGGGGTGGCATGGCCAACTACAACACATCCCTCTCGCTTCTCGCCCTCGCCACGGCCGACGACCCCCGTTTTCTGCCCGTCATTCGCGGGGCGCGCGAATACCTCGCCGGAACCCAGATCGATTTCGGAACCACCAACGTGGCGGATGACCCGTTCGATGGCGGCGTCGGTTACGGAAGCAAGTATCAGCATTCGGACCTCAACAACACGCTGACCGCCATCGAGGCCATGCGCTGGTCCGAACGGGTGCTGCCCCGCGACGCGAACGGCGCCCCCTCCGATGCCAAGGACCTCAACTGGGCCGCCGTCGCCCAGTTCATCCAAAACTGCCAGAACCTGCCGTCCAGGAATCCCGCGGCATGGGTTTCGGACAATCCCGCCGACAAGGGTGGCTTCGTCTATTACCCGGGCGAGAGTAAGGCCGGTGGCACCACCAACGCGGCCACGGGAAAGGTCGCCCTTCGATCCTATGGCAGCATCAGCTACGCCGGCTTGCTCAGCTACATCTACGCGAAAGTCACCAAGGAGGACCCCCGTGTCCTCGCCGTGCTCGACTGGCTTTCGGGGAACTACACCCTGGAGGAAAACCCCGGAATGGGGCAGGAGGGCTATTTCTACTACCTCCATCTCATGACCAAGGCCCTCACCGCCGCCCAGATCGATACTCTGCGACTCAGGGACGGACGCGAGGTCCGCTGGCGGGAGGAGGTCGCCAGCCGGCTTCTCGCTCTCCAGCAACCCGACGGGTCGTGGGTGAATGCCAATCCGCGCTGGTGGGAGGCGGACCGAAATCTCGTCACAGCCTACGTCGTCCTCACGCTCGAGTTGCTCCACGCGACCGCCCCCAAAGCCTGAGACCGGGATTCGACATCGGATCGCGGACGACCGCAGACTGACGGCGTCATGCGGCGCGCCATCGCAATCGTCCCGTCCCTGTTCCAATTCCTAGCCTTCGCAGCTGCTTCGCCTTTCCTTCACGCGGCGGTTCCCGCCGCCTGGGAAAACGAGTTGGCGAAGCTGGACAAGATCGATTCGCCATCCGTCGCCGCTCGTCGACAGTCCGATTGGTACGTTCGATCGACCCACGCGCCTTCCCGGCTTTCCCGCGGAATACACGACTCGACCCTGGTCCTCCACAACGACCTCGTTCGCCGAACGTTCCTCCTCAGTCCCAACGCGGCCACGGTCGGCGTCGATCATCTCGTGACCGGTCAGTCCCTCCTTCGGGCCGTGGAACCGGAGGCGATCGTGACGCTCGACGGCCAGTCCTATCCGGTCGGCGGCCTCGGTGGACAGCCCGACCGCGGGTACCTGATTCCAAGCTGGCTCGATCGCCTCACCAATGCGCCAGGCGCCTTTCGTTTCACCGGGTTCACAACCGGCCAACCCGTCGCTCCCTTCCCTTGGAAGCGGGTCCGCCACGCGGCCAGTCTCCCATGGCCTCCCCACGGCGCCGCCCTCGTTCTGTCGTTCATTGGATCCACCGAAGCGACCCGGGATATCACGGTCGATGTCCACTATGAGATCTACGACGGCCTGCCCGTGATCGGCAAATGGGTGACCGTCCGAAACGGGACCGCCCGCCCCGTCCAGCTCGACCGGCTGACCACGGAACGTTTCGCCGCCGTTGAAGCTGAATCGGCGGTCGACGAACGCCCCACCATCGCCTGGCGCACGCCGGCGATCACCGTGCTCAGCGACTACATGTTCAAGGGCATGGACCTCGTGACCGGCAATCAGGTCGCTCGCTGGACCGAAGACCCCGCATTCACGACCCAGGTCAGTTACGCGTTGAAGACGCCCTGCCTCCTCGTGTGCGAGCCGCCCATCGGCCCGGGTCTCACCCTTCCGGCGGGCGCGAACTTCACATCGTTCCGGGCGTGGATGATCTACCACGACTCCACCGACCGCGAACGGCAGGGTCTCGTGATTCGGAGAACCCACCGGCACCTCGCGCCCTGGAGCACCGAGAACCCGATCATGATGCACGTCAGGAACTCGGACAGCACCCGGTTCCGGGAAGCCGTCGACCAGTGCGCGGACGTCGGATTCGAGATGGTCATCTACACGTTCGGGAGCGGCCTCAACGCCGAGTCGGAAGACCCGGCCTACATGGCGGGAATCAAGGCCGACGTCGATTACGCCCGCGCCAAGGGCGTCGAGGTCGGCGCGTATTCCCTCTTCAGCAGCCGGCGCATCGACGATGCCAACGACGTCATCCATCCGGAAACGGGCAAAACGGGAGGAGCCATCTTCGGCAACGCCCCCTGCTTCGGATCCCACTGGGGCACGAACTATTTCCGCCGACTCACCAACTTCATCGCCCGGACCGGATTGACGCTTCTCGAACACGACGGGCCCTACCCGGGCGACTACTGCGCGTCCACGAATCATCCGGGCCACACCGGACTCGCCGATTCGCAATGGGCCCAATGGCGCATGAGCCGGGAGCTGTACTCCTGGTGTCGCGCGAACGGCATCTACGTCAATCAGCCGGACTATTATTTTTTCGCGGGCGGCAATAAAACCGCCATGGGTTACCGCGAAGTCAACTGGTCGCTGCCCCGCTCCCAGCAGATCCTCCACGCTCGCCAGAACATCCACGACGGAACATGGACCAAGCCCCAGACCGCCGGGTGGATGTTCGTCCCACTCACCGAGTACCACGGAGGTGGGGCCGCGGCGACGATCGAACCGCTCCGGGAGCATCTGCCGGACTATGAGGCGCACCTCGCGAACACCCTCGGCGCCGGGGTTCAGGCGTGTTGGCGGGGACCCAGGCTTTACGACAGCCCGGAGACACGCGACCTGGTCCGCAAATGGGTCACCTGGTTCAAGCAATACCGCGACATCCTGGAATCCGATATCCTCCACGTTCGTCGCGCCGACGGGCGGGACATCGACTATCTGGTCCATGTGAACCCCGGTCTCGAGAACCGGGCTTTCGCGATGATCCACAATCCGCTGGACGAACCCGTGGAACGGGAAATCGTGCTTCCCCTCCACTACGCCGGACTGACCGATCTGGCCCGAATCCGGATCGAGGACGGACCCTTCCAGGCCTACCCGCTTGACCGCCAGGCGCGGGCCGCCGTGACCGTGCGGATCCCGGCCCAGGGCCGGACCTGGGTGGTTGTCCAGGCTCCATGAACGATGCCCTGCCCGGACCGCGGGCTTTCGGCCGGCCATCCCGGCCGGCTCGATAGTCGCTGGGCCCCCGCATCAGGTTCCCAGCTGTGCTTCTGATCCCGCCCTGCTAGGCTCATGCCCATGCCGATCCGCGACTTCACCCGCCGCGACT
>JBFWOK010000084.1:0-29562 GCA_050250555.1 Limisphaerales bacterium | reverse complement strand
TCGCCCTACTACAATCCCCCCATCCCGCGTCCCGCCGCGTACCCCCCCCGCGACGGCTACCAACCGCCCGAAGACCCCCTGGTCGGCGTCGCCCGCCAATTGGCCGCCACGCGAACCGTTCGCCGGCACCTTCTCGCCGCGCGACCGAACGGGCCCGCCATCGTCGGCACGGGCTACTCCTACCTCCAGGAATACCTGCCCCACGTTGCCCAGGCCGCCGTTCGCGACGGCTGGACCGATTTCGTCGGCCTCGGCCGCATGGTCCTGAGCTACCCGGAACTTCCAGCGGATGTTTTCCACAAGGGCGCCCTCACCCCGCGCCTCATCTGCCGAACCTTCAGCGATTGCACCACCGCCCCCCGCAACGGGCTTCCCAGCGGATGCTATCCCCTCGATGACGCCTACAAGGCCCGGCCCGAGGCGAAACAACTCCGCGAGATCAAACGGGGCTCAAGTCCTTCCTGATGCCCGACGCCGTCCCGTCACCACCGATCTCCGCAGGCCCGGGCAACCCACTGGCCCGCCGGATCGGGCTCTTCGACGCCACCACGGCCGTCGTCGGTGGAATCGTCGGCGCCGGGATCTTCATGAATCCGTCGGTCGTCGCCCGCATCGTGCCGACGCCCACGCTCATCCTGGCCGCCTGGTTTCTCGGAGGCGTCGTCGCACTGCTCGGCGCCTGGATCTACGCCGAACTCGGATCCGCCCGCCCGGTGACCGGCGGACAGTACGCCTACTTCCGGGACGCGTTTCATCCGTGTGTCGCGTTCCTCTATGGCTGGGGACTCCTGTGGGTGATTCAAAGCGGAGGCATGGCCGCCGTGGCCGTCACATTCGCGCGGTACGCCATCATCCTCACGGGCTGGACGGGCTACGAACGCAGCCTCGCCGTCGGCGCGCTCGCCTTCCTGACTTTCGTCAACTGCTTCGGCGTTCGCGCCGGCGCCGCCACCCAGAGTCTGTTCACCGTCCTCAAGGCCCTCGCCATCGCCGCCCTCGTCGTCTGCGGATTCCTGGGAACAGCCCCGGATCCGTCCGTCGCCCTTCAGGCGACAGCGCCGGAAACGGCCGGGATAGGCTGGGCCGAGTTCGGCGCCGCGATGGTGCCCGTCCTCTTCGCCTACGGCGGATGGCAGACCGCCTGCTTCCTCGCTGGCGAGGTCCGCGCCCCCGAACGAACCCTCCCCCGCGCCCTCGTCCTCGGCATCGCCGCCGTCATCACGCTCTACCTCGCCGTGAATGTCGTCTGCCTGCGCACGCTCGGCCCGGCCGGTCTCGCCGCCACCAGCACGCCCGCCTCCGACGTCATGTCGCGCGCGCTCGGACCCGCCGGCGAACGCTTCCTTGCCGCGGGCATCGTCGTCTCCACGTTCGGCTTCCTCAGCCAGGGCATGCTCACCACCCCGCGCGTCTACTTCGCCATGGCGCGCGACGGCCTCTTCTTCCCCGCCCTCGGTCGCGTCCACGCCACCTCCCACGCCCCCGTCGCCGCCATCCTCCTCCAGGGTTCCGTCGCCGCGCTCATCGCCTGCTCCGGCCGCTATGAAGCCATCCTCAATTACGTCGTCTCCGTCGACTTCATCTTCTACGGACTCGTCGGCGTGTGCGTCTTCGTCTTCCGACGCCGCGGCGAAAGCCACGCGCCCTTCCGCATCCCCGCCCATCCCTGGACGACCCTGTTCTTCATCGGCATCTGCTGGATCATCGTCGCCAATCTCACCTGGAAACAACCGGCGGACAGCCTGAAGGGCCTCGGTATCCTTCTCGCCGGAATCCCAATTTACTTCGTCTGGAAACGACTGCGCCCCAGCCCCACCCCATGACCGCCCCCGAAGCCGTTCAGCGCTCCGACTACATGCACTGGGCCAAAACCCGGCAGGCCGCGCGCTTCAATCTCGCCGTGTCCGGCGTCCCCGGACTCGCCCTCCGCGACATTCCCGGCGCCCTTGAGGATCTCGAAATCAACGGCGCCAGCACCTACGGCTGGCCCCCCCTCCAGGAAACCCTCGCGCGTCACCTCGACGTCGGCGCCGATCGCATCGTCCACGCCGCCGGCACGTCCATGGCCAACCACCTCGCCATGGCGGTCTGCCTCCAGCCCGGCGACGAGGTCGTCATCGAGCATCCCACCTACGAACTTCTCGTCCAGACAGCCGCCTATCTCGGCGCCGGCATCCGCCGAATCCATCGCCGACCCGAAAATCGGTTCCAACCCGATCCCGCCGACATTCTCGCCGCGTTCACTGCGCGCACCCGCTTGGTCGTCCTGACCAATCTCCACAACCCGTCCAGCGTCCGGATCCCCGACGCGTCACTCCTCGCGATCGCCGAACTCGCCGCCTCGCGCGGGGCTCGCGTGCTCGTCGATGAAGTCTATCTCGACGGCTGTTCGGAGCCGCCGCCGACCACGTCCCATCGGCTTCACGACGCCATCCTCGTCACCAGCAGCCTCACGAAGGTTTACGGACTCAGCGGCCTCCGCTGCGGATGGGTCGTCGCCCACCCCGACCTCGCCGAACGCATGTGGCGGCTGAACGACCTCTTCGGCGTGATCCCGGCCCACCCCGCCGAACGCATGAGCCTCGCCGCCCTTCGCCACCTCCCGACGCTTCGCGCCCGATCCCGCCGCATCCTCGACACGAATCGCGACGCCTGGAACGCCTTCCTCGAAAGCCGTTCCGACCTCGAGTGCGCGCCGCTCGAATTCGGCAACGTCGCCTTCCCCCGACTGAAAACGGGCGACGTCGACGCCCTGTGCGCGCTCCTGCGGGGGAAGTACGAGACCACGGTGGTTCCCGGCCATTTCTTCGAGATGCCCGATCACTTCCGGGTCGGCATCGCCGCCCCCATCGAATCCTTCACCGAGGGGCTCCAAAGGCTGGCGAAAGCCCTATCCGAAATCCGCGGGTGACCGAACGCCGTCGTCCGCGAGGAGGCTCCCCAAAATCCGAGATTCTCTCACGGAGGCACTGAGACACGGAGTTTGACGATGGATTCCCTCCCCCTCCGTGCCGTGCCTCCGCGCCTCCGTGTGATTCCTCTCGGGTTCCTGGCCCCAACGCGTGTCCGAAATTCGGAAATCCCCGCTACCCCTCCAACGGCCTCTCGCAACGCCCCCGCGGAGGCGGACCCATCGAGGGACCCTGTTCAGTCGTGCCTGTCGTGGGACGGTTTCGGACATCGCCCTTTCGCGAACTCTTGGAAAACGCTATCCCGGGGTCCGTGAACTCCCCCCGATCCGTCCTGAACGGCGAGCGCGGCACCGTGGCGTGCTTCGTCCGGCCTCTGCCGCTCCCGCGGCTGGCGTTGTTGATGATGACCTGGATGCTGGCCTCCCTCACGGCGTCAGCTCAGACCAACTCGAACGCGCCGGACCGGCGGTTCCCGGCCTTGGGCGTGCCCCAACCGGGTCCCACCAACGACGCCCCGTACGCGCCCCAGCCCATCCTCCCAGGCGGCATCGTCATCCCCCTCTACCCACCCGATTCCCCCAAGCTGAACGCGCAACGCGTGCGCGAGGCGGAGCAGTACAACCTCAGCCGCGCCGTGCCCGGCCGCATCAGCAGCATCGTCAACATCCACAACCCTTCGATCGAAGTGCACCCCGTGGAAGGCAGCCTGAACACGGGCACCGCGGTGATCCTCGCCGCGGGTGGCGGCCACAACACGCTGAACGTCGGGACCGAAAGCGCCGACTTCGTCCCCTTCTTTTACAACTACGGCGTGACCACCGTCATCCTCCGCAACCGCCTCCGCCGCGACGGCTACGATCCCAAAACCCACGCCCTGGATGACGCCCTCCAGGCGATCCGGCTCGTGCGCGCGAACGCGAAGGAATGGAATCTCGACCCGAACCGGATCGGCATCATGGGCTTCTCGGCCGGCGCCGAACTCTCGTCTCCGGCCGCCGTGTTCTTCGACGACCCCGAGAGGACGATCACGGCGGCGGACGATCCCCTGGCCGGCGTTTCGGTGAGACCCGACTTCGTGGGCATCATCTATCCGGGACCGACCCCCTTCGCGCGTGGCGCCAATCCGCCCGTTCCCCGAAATGCCCCGCCCGCCTTCATCCTGTGCGCCGGGGCCGGCGACCGGGTTCACGCCATCTGGGCCAATGAATACTTCATGGCCATGCTCCAGGCGGGCATTCCCAACGTGGAGATGCACATCTACGGCAACGGCCGGCATCCCGGAGATCCGTTGCCGGATGGCAGCCGCATGACCGGGGGACTCACCGATCGCAACGGGATTCCCTTCGGCACCTGGCAGGACCGGTTCATCGACTGGTTTCGCGACCTCGGGTTCCTTCAGAAGCCAGGTGTGGAAACCAAGGCCGCCAGGGACACCGCCGCCTTCCTGACCCAGCCCGAACCCCGGCGCCGGCAACGCGGCGCGACTCCGGGGGGTACCAACCAGGTTCCTCGATGATTCCTCGATGATTCCATTGGATGGGGCGAGATCACCGTATATCAGCGTGAGACGCCGTCGGAACGGGCCGCTCCAGGGACCGCCAATCGGCCACCGACCAATTCACCCCAGCTGGACCCCGGCCGGCCGGCGCACCGACGGAATCGCGGGAGCCATCTTCCACGGCTAGGCCTTGGGGATCTCGTTGAGCGTGTAGTAAGCGCGATCGTGGAGCAGGAATTCCCCGTCTCGGGAACGGAGGGCGGGCAAATGGAAGTCGTGAACGTGCCCCTGGACCCGGCCATTCACGCGAAGCCGCACCGCGAGGCCGTCGGGCGCCACCTCGGCGGCGGCGACCGCGGGTCGGGTGTGATCCACCTCGGGGCTTCCGTAGCCGGACTGGTAGATGTGCGTGTAGGTCTCGAGTTGGTAGGTCTCGGGGCGCGCGGCGACTTGGGGGTCGACCGGGTGCGTGAAGCGAAGGCGAAAGCCGTCGGGCGTCACTCGGATATCGAGAATC
This sequence comes from Limisphaerales bacterium, assembly GCA_050250555.1. Taxonomy (GTDB): domain Bacteria; phylum Verrucomicrobiota; class Verrucomicrobiia; order Limisphaerales; family CAIMTB01; genus CAIMTB01. The sequence goes on along the minus strand of JBFWOK010000084.1, from coordinate 24,635 downwards.
TCGAAGGGAATCCGTCCCGACCAGTCGAGGCGCTGGAGGAGGTTGTCCCTCATGCCCCGAACCGGCCACCCGCGATTGGTGCCGCCGGTGAGCAGGCGTCCTCCCGGCGTGAAATGAACGGAAAGGATTCCGTTCCCGAGACCCTCGCGGAACGGATAACACGCGCCCTGCCAGACACCGTTCACCAGCTCGGTGGTGGCGCGCAGAACGATGCTCAGCGAGTAGTCGCCCAGGAAAAGCTGGTTCTCGAAGGGGCCGAACCCACCGCCGGTCCGGTTCACTTCGAAACCCGAGATCGACCGTCCCATTTTCTTGTACGGAAACACGACCGAATAGGGGACGAGTTCGGGGATGCGGCGGCGCTCGATCTCCATGCGCGACGGTGAATCGGGCATGCGGGGCGCGGGGCCGAGATTGGGGGCCTCGGAATAACTGGCGAAGCTGGCCGGGTGCCCCATGAACCCGCCAGACCGAAGGTGCTTGAGGGAACAGGAACCATTCCAGGGTCCCTGGCTCTCGACGTAGAAAAGAGCCCCGTGTTCGTTCATCCCGATCCCGAGCGGACTGCGCAGGCCGCTGCAGAACGGAACCGTTCGACCGTCGGGCGTGATCTGGAGCACCCACCCCCGAAACTTCGCCTTCGAGTAGTAGGACTCGGAGAGTCCCAGGGCGACATAAAGGTTCCCCTCGGCGTCGAACGGGGAACCGAACGCGAACTCGTGGTAGTGCGCGAATCCCCACCCGTCGCTGAGCGTGTCGAAACGGTCGGCCCGACCGTCGCCGTCCGTGTCGGCGATCCGCGTCACCTCGGTCGCCTGCGTCACGTAAAAGACGCCGTCGCGATGAACCAGGCCGAAAACTTCGTCCAGGCCCTCGGCGAAGCGCCGGACCTCGGGCCGCGGGTGTTCGTCGTCCAATCCCCGAACCACCAGAATCTCGCCTCGGCGCGTGCCGATGGCGATCCGTCCGTCGGGGAGCGTCGCGAAACATCCGGATTCCAGGTAGACGCCTTCCGGCATGGGAATGTCGGTGATGCGGTAGAAGGCGGCCTCTCGTTCAGCGGTGCCCCAGGAATCGCCAAAGTCCTCGGCGGTCGCCGCGGTCGCGTCAGGCGTGGACTTCAGCGACGCCAGAACAAGCGCAAGCAGAAGTGGCGGCACGTGGTTGGGAACGGTCAGTTTCATGGCGGGCTGGCGAGGTGGTATTCGACGGTGAAGGCCCCGGTCACCGGCAGCAGCAACTCCCGAACGCCGGCAACGTCGCGGACAATTCCCGCGTTCGGGAGGACAACGACGAGGTTCCCTCCGACCGCGTAGGTGTTCGCCGCGCGCCGTTCCATCCGTGGGTCGGCGGCGACCCTGAAGTGCCATCCCGGCGGCGGCGGGCCCGACGGAAAACCGAGGGTTCGTTCGAGGTAAACCTTTCCAGCCGGGTTGGCACGATCCAGGAATTGATCCTCAACCCTCAGCGGACCGAGCTGGTAGCGGAAGGTCGGCCGACGCACCGAATCCAGGGAATAGCCTCTGAAGGCGTGGCCGTCGGGCCTTTCGATCGTGTTCGTGGGCCACGGAGCGTCGGATGACGGCAGGACGGCGAAGGCGGGACCCACGGGAAACTGAACGACGTCGCGTCCAAGCGGCCGGGCCTGGCCGGCACCCTGTCCGCGCCAGAGCGCCGAGGCCTCGATGAAACCGCCGCTCCAGACGGAGCCGAGTCGCATCCGTTCGGCGTCGAAGGCGAGATGGATTCCCTTGGGATACCCAACGCCGATGCCGCGTTTCCCAATGCCGGGAAAGGCCCGACGCAAGATGACGGCCTCGTCCGCCACAGCGACGACGAGCGGTTCAAGGATCAGGCCGCGGGGCTCCCCGGCCTCGGGCCCCCGGGCGAGGAATTTCCAGAGGGCATCGCGCTGACGATCCGGATCGCCTCCAAGCACGTCCGAGAGCGGCGACACTTTGCCGGGCCAGAACTCCGGCATGATGGTCAGCGGGGAGAACCGCTGAGGGTTGGCCAGGTAGCGGTGGAACCATCCCTCCTCCAGCCTCTCCGCCATCGTCATCAGGTCGAGCCCGCGAATGGCGGCGGCGCTTTGTCCGCGGAACGTGTGGCACGAAACGCAGTTGAAGCCTTTGCTTCCCGCCAGTTCACGGCCGATCTCGTGGGGACGGGCGGACAATTCCCCGTCGAGTGACGGCGGTGGAATAGGCGGCTCGATCCGGCGCAATGCGTCCACGAGGAACTCGGTGTTGGCCGCGCCGAACCGTGGCATGCGCGTATGCAGGTACGGTCGGACGCCGGAGCCGTTGACGAGCACGTCACGGAGGGACTTCGGACGCAGCTTCGCGCCAACCCCGGTCAGCGGCGGTGGAAGCCGCCCCTGGTCGCCCAGGTTCTCGTCGCGCCCCGTGAAGAAGGCATCGCGTTCCGGTGGGACGCCGCCGCGTTCGCCCAACGTGTGGCAGGCGAGACAGTTCAACCGGGTCACCGTGAGGTCGACCAGGACCTCGCCCTCGGCATCGAGGGGGCCCTCGGAAGCCCGAAGCGCCGACCGGATGGCATCGCGCTGGGTCTCCGACAGATCGTACGCGGGCCAAGGGCCCGTTTCGCGGGAAAGGCAGCCCCGGTCGGGACGCAGTTGGTTCAGGGGCAAGGAACCAACAGGACTTTCCCTGTTCCCGATCTCGTGGCAGGCGCCGCAACGATGCTTGACGAACTCTTCCCGCCCGCGACCCAGGAGTTGAACATCCGGCGCGGGTTCAACGACACGCGGAACACCGGTTCGTCCGCGCAGCAGGTAGCTGGCGATGGCTTCCGCCTCGAAATGGTCGAGCTTGAGATCGGGCATCCGAGCCCCAGGCCGAATTGACAGCGGATCTTCGAGGAACCGCGTCAGGCTCGAAACCGAATACTTCTCCGGCAGCGGCCCGAGCGGGATGGAATCGGGCGGGGAGGATTCCTCCGGCGCGTGGCAGGCGACACAACCGACCGAGTGATAGAGCGAGCGCCCGCGGTCCACGGCTTCCGGCGTCGGCGCCGAGTCGGTGAACCGTCCATCCCCAAGCGTTGCGAGGTAGTGGGTGATCGCCGTCGCCACCGCGTCCCGTTCCGGACCCGGCAGGTGGCGAAGGACATCCGGCATGGTCGTGCCCGGCTTGGTGAGCGTGGGTTCGGCGACAAACCGTCTCAGGTGCCCGGCCGCGACACGGCTGCCGATCTCGGACAGATCGGGCCCGGGCTTGGGTCGGAGCGCCGGAGACTGCCCCGGCGGAGCGTGACACGCGGTGCAACCGAGTTCGGTCAGCAACACCGCGCCGGCGGCGGCCTCCGGAAGCGCGGGCCGGCGGGCGAGGCCAGCCACGAACGGGGCGGTGACGTCGGCTCCCACCGCACCCGCCACGGAAAGGCCGAGCCCGATCCAAAGAGCCAGGTGGCGTTTCACGATCGAGATGAGAAGACGAAGCGGAAGGACGGCGATCGAGGTCGTGTCCGCCGCGGCAATCGGATTCATGGCGGTGTCGGGCGGCTGCGACCCGCGGCGATGATCCCCTCCATCCGCCCTCGAAGGCGCGCCAACTCGGCGGGGTGCGTCCCGGAGAGATCCATGCGCTCGGCGGGATCGTCCTTCAGATGATAGAGCGCCCAAGTGCCCGCGGGTGACGGCGGGGGGTTGAGTGAGACGACCGCCTGCGGCTTCCCCGAAGCCCTTTGGCGCATCAGCTTCCAGTCGCCCACACGCAGGGCGAGCCGGGAGTCGTCGTTGCCTTGTTGAACGATGTGATCCCGTCCCCGGGCGCCGGGCTCCCCGAGCAAGGCCGGCAGGACATTGACGCTGTCCAGGCACGCCTCCGCGGAAATGTCCTGACCGGTGAGCGCCGCGAAGCTGGCGGCGAAATCCACGGTGCCAACAATCTCATCCGACACGGCAGGCCGGATGCGACCGAGCCACCGTGTGATGAAGGGAGTGCGCGTGCCGCCCTCGAACACGCCGTATTTTCCACCGCTGAATGGACCGGCCGGCCGATGGCCGCCCAGTCTCTCGACCGCGCCGTCCTTGTAGCCGTCGTCGAGCACGGGCCCGTTGTCGGAGCAGAAGACAACGAGGGTCTTCTCGGCGAGCCCGAGGCGATCCAGGGCGTTGACGATTTCGCCGACACACCAGTCGAGTTGCAGGATGACGTCGCCGCGCGCGCCAAGCGGCGACCGCCCCTGAAACCGCTCGTGGGCGATGCGCGGAACGTGGATGTCGCTGGCGGCGAAGAAGAGAAAGAACGGGCGCGCCGCGTTCTGTTCGATCCAGCGCACCGATTCGCGCGCCCAAGTGTCGGCGAGGTCTTCATCGCGAAAACGCGCCGCCGTCCCGCCGGTGTAGAATCCGATGCGGCCAATGCCGTTGTGGATGGTCTGATTGTGCCCGTGCGACCAGTCCAGTTTGAGCGTGTCGCGATGGGTGACGCCGGTGGGATGGTCCTCGGACGGCTTCCGGTCACCGACCCAGAGCGGGTCGGCGGGATCGAGGTTCTTCACCCGACGATCCTCGAGGAACGTCTGCGGCACACGGTCGTTCGTCGTCGGAAGGAGGAAACAATGGTCGAACCCGATGTCGAGAGGGCCCGGCCGGATCTCACCATTCCATTGCGGTGCCGGGTCGCCGAGCCCGAGGTGCCATTTGCCGACAACCGCCGTGGCGTAACCGGCGCGCTTGAGGATCGCGGGCAGGGTTTCCGTTCCCGGCCGGATGAGCGCCGGGCCGTTGGGAGGCGCGATGCCGGTTCCCTTCCGGCGGAACGCATAGGTTCCGGTGAGCAGGGAGTAGCGCGTCGGGGTGCACGTGGAGGCGGTGGCGTAGCCGCTGGTGAAGCGCACGCCCTCGCGAGCGAGTCGGTCGATGGCCGGCGTTTGGATGGCCTGGGCGCCGTAGCAGGAGACGTCGCCGAAACCGAGGTCGTCCGCCATGATGACGACAATGTTCGGTCGGTCCGCGGCGCGCGCGGAAACAAGGGCGAGAAACAGAACGACGGCGAGGAAAAGTTCAGGGTGTTGCTTCATTCGATTCGGGTCATGACTTTGTGCGAACGCCGTTGACTCGAACTCGAACCCGAACTCGGGCTTCAGGTCGTTCGCCGGGTTCCTCCGGCCGGATCATCGCCCCGCCAGCCAGAGGCTCAGACGGAGAAACACATCCCAGTTCTGTTCGCCCTCCACGGTCACACCGCCGATGCCCTGGCCGGCGAGAACCGCGTTGGAGATCCAACCGGCATCCGCCACGACGACGACACGGCCGCGTCCGGGTTGCGCCGCCGCCATCAGGCATCCGGGCTCGTTCCGACTCCCGTTGAGGGGCGGTCGCGCGTCGTTCATGACAAACGCCCGCGGCCGGGCGGGATGCCCACCGTCGAACTCGACCCGGTTGCCCGTGTAAAAGCCCCAGCGCAGGCCCCCGATGGCCGGCGTCGCCGTCGGGACATCGAATCCCTTCACATCCGTGTAGCGGTTCACGAACCGCAGGCCGAACCGGTCGAGAAGCCGGTTGCAGCGTTCGATCTCCAGGTTGTGATTCTCCTGGTTGCCCATCACGACAAGCCCTCCGCCCCGCTCGACAAACCGCGCAAGGACGACGATATCGGAGTCCGTCATGTGATGCGGTGGCGGGTTCGTGCCCACGGCCTTCTCGCCAGGGTTGGAAATGAGCAGCACGCCGACATCCGCCAGCAGGGCGTCGGACATCGGATCGCCGTTCACGCGCACGACGAAGTCCGACTTCAACCGCCTGAGAACCTCGCTGTACGTGCCGTCCGGCTGATACCGGGTCTCCCCGACGGCGTTGAACTGCCGGGAGTAGAGGAACACCGGCTTCTCCGCGGCGCGCAGATCCGGCACGGAGATGCAGCCCATCGCAAGCGCCAGAATCTGAAAGCAGCGTCGGATCATCGCCGGATGAAACCGATAGCCCGCTCCAGGTGCCAGACCAAAGACCCGCCCTCGCGGAAGTGTGTCGGAAGCGGGAGCGATTGAACGCCCTGGCCCAGACGAACGAAGGGGACCCGCCCGGAGGTTCTCCGGACAGGTCCCTCGATCAACGCGCCCCGGACTTCCGTCGAGCGCGCCGGAATCCGCCACTCGGTTCAGTTGGCCGCGAGGTCGAACCGATCCAGGTTCATCACCTTGTTCCAGGCCATCGCGAAGTCCCGCACGAACTTCTTCCCGGCGTCCGCGCTGGCGTATGCTTCCGCGATCGCCCGCAACTGCGAGTTCGAACCGAACACGAGATCCACGGAGGTCGCCGTCCATCGGACCTCCCCGGACTTGCGATCGCGCCCCTCGAAGAAGTGGTCGCACGACGGCGACTTCTTCCACTCCGTGCCCATGTCGAGAAGGTTCACGAAGAAGTCATTGCTCAGCGCCTCCGGCCGCTTGGTGAGCACACCCATCCCGGGCGATCCGACGCTGGTGTTCAGAACGCGCATGCCGCCGACAAGAACCGTCATCTCCGGGGCGGTCAGGGTGAGGAGCTGGGCCCGGTCGACGAGGTTTTCCGGCGCGGGACGGTCGAGGTCATTGCCAAGGAAGTTGCGGAACCCGTCCGTGGTCGGTTCCAGCACGGCGAAGGACTCCACGTCCGTCATCTCCTGGGTCGCATCCGTGCGGCCGGGCTTGAACGGAATCTTGACCTCGTGACCGGCCTTCTTCGCCGCCTCTTCCACCGCGGCGCACCCGCCCAGCACGATGAGGTCCGCGAGCGAAACCTTCTTGCCGCCCGTCTGCGCCCCATTGAAGTCCTTTTGGATCTTCTCCAGCGTCCCCAGGACCTTGGCGAGTTGCGCCGGTTTGTTGACCTCCCAATCCTTCTGCGGCGCGAGCCGAATCCGCGCCCCGTTGGCGCCACCCCGATTGTCGCTCCCGCGGAACGTCGCCGCCGAAGCCCACGCGGTCGAAACGAGTTCGGAGATGGAGAGTTCGGACGCGAGGATCCTGCCCTTCAACGCCGCGATGTCCGATTCCGTGACCAACGGATGATCGACGGCGGGCACCGGATCCTGCCAGAGCTGCGCCTCGGGAACCATCGGGCCAAGGCATCGCGAGACGGGACCCAAGTCCCGGTGGGTCAGCTTGTACCAGGCCTTGGCGAAGGCGGTCTGGAACTCCTTCGGATTCTCGAAGAAACGCTTCGAGATCTTCCCGTAGGCCGGATCCATCTTCAGCGCCAGGTCGGTCGTGAACATGATCGGGGCGTGGCTCTTCGCCGGATCGTGCGCGTCCGGAACGGTTCCCGAACCCGCGCCGTCCTTCGGTGTCCATTGCCAGGCGCCCGCCGGGCTCTTCACCAACTCCCAGTCGTACGCGTACAGATTCGAGAGGTACATGTGCGACCAACGCGCCGGCGCGCTCGTCCACGCGCCCTCGAGTCCGCTCGTGATGGTGTCGCCCGCGTTGCCCTTCCCATGGGTGTTCTTCCAGCCGAGTCCCTGCTCCTCCAAGCTGGCTCCCTCCGGCTCAGGCCCGACCCGCCCTTCCGGACTGGCGGCGCCATGCGCCTTTCCGAACGTGTGCCCGCCCGCGATCAACGCCACGGTCTCCTCGTCGTTCATCGCCATTCGGCCGAAGGTCGTCCGAATGTCCCTGGCCGCCGCCAGCGGATCCGGCTTCCCGTTCGGTCCTTCCGGATTCACATAGATCAGACCCATCTGGACGGCCGCGAGCGGATTCTCGAGCTTCCGGTCGCCGCTGTACCGCTTGTCACCCAGCCATTGGCTCTCCGGTCCCCAATAGATGTCCTCCTGCGGTTCCCAGACATCCTCCCGGCCCCCCGCGAAGCCGAACGTCTTGAACCCCATCGATTCGAGCGCGCAGTTGCCCGTCAGAATCATCAGGTCCGCCCAGGAGATCTTCTGACCGTACTTCTGCTTGATCGGCCAGAGCAGCCGTCGCGCCTTGTCCAGATTGGCGTTGTCCGGCCAGCTGTTGAGCGGCGCGAACCGTTGGGTTCCATCCGACGCGCCACCACGACCGTCCGCGACCCGGTACGTGCCCGCGCTGTGCCACGCCATCCGGATGAAGAGCGGGCCGTAGTGCCCGTAGTCGGCCGGCCACCAGTCCTGCGAGGACGTCATCAGCGCGGTGAGATCTTTCTTCAGGGCTTCGAGATCGAGCTTCTTGAACTCCTCGGCGTAGTTGAAGCCCTCGCCCAGCGGATTTCCCTTGGCGGAATTCTGGTGGAGGATCCGGAGGTTCAACTGATTCGGCCACCAATCCTGCGTGGTCATGCTGCCGGCGGCCGTGTGCCGGTATTGCCCCGCCGACACACCCATCACCGGGCATTTGGCCGCCGCGTCCTCCTTCGCTTCCGACGCCGCCTGGGCCAGGGCCGTGCCGGAGCCGGAACCCACCCACCCATTCAAGGCCAGAACGGCGAGCCAGACGGGGGTGGTTCCTCCCATGAACCGCATGGGGTGTCTTCGTGAAGTCACAACATTTCCCAGGGAATTCCCCGAGATCCTCGTTTCAATCATGGGACTCTTCATTGTGTTGGGATTCGATTCCTTACTTTGGCTCTGTTGATGCGGCGACAACCCTTCGCTACTCCCGCGCGCCTGCAAGACACTCGGGACAGGTTCCCCAATAGATCACCTCGGCCTCGTCGATCCGGTAGCCCGCGGCGTCCGCTGCGGTCAGGCAGGGCGTCTCACCCACCGCGCAATCGACATCAGCCGTCCTGCCGCAGGCGCGGCAGATCAGATGGTGGTGGTTGTCCCCGACCCGGACCTCGTACAGCGCCGGCGACCCCGCCGGCTGGATGCGGCGGACGAGACCCCGCTGCGCCAGCATCCCGAGCGCGTCGTACACGGCCTGCCGCGAAATCGCTCCGATCTCGGCGCGTACATCCAGCGCGATGGCATCCGCCGTTCCGTGGGGCCGCTTCGCAACCGCCCGCATCACGGCAAGCCGCTGCGCCGTGATGGGAATGCCAAGTCTGCGAAGGAGTTCAGCCGGGTCTTGCAACGCCACAGACATACCCAAGATCTGGATTCAGTCAAGAACCGGTTTGGATCCAGTCCAAAACAGGTGGGTTGGGAGTAGCTCCGGTTCAACGGCCCGGCACCGCCCGGGTTCACCGGTTCAGCTTGGAAACCCTGGTTTCAACCCCGGATGGCCCGGAACACACAGAAGCGCAGGGAACTGGGATGGTGGAGGGACTCCCCGGTCCTTCACGCGGCTTCGTCCGCGGGAGTTGGGTGGTTGGAGGGTCCCCGGGCAGATCCAGCTTCCAGAGACGTCGAACCTCTTCGATCACCGAATGCAGGATCGGCTCGTTGGCACGTCTCGCCAACACGGCGAAACGGAGAGGAACCGGCGGAAGGCGGCACGGAAGGGCGGCCATCGTTCCATCCCGCCCGATCTGCTGGATCTTCTCGCGGCGTAGAATCGCTAAGCCAATGCCGCTACGGACGAGGGAAGCCACCGCATCTTCCTGGTCGGCAATCACGGTCCGAGCCGGACGGCAACCGTGGGCCTCAAAGAGGGACTGCATGGCCTGGAAGTAGGGACAATCGACGGTCGTGTGAATCCACGGCTGCCTGGCAAGTGTGGGAATGTCACCGTCGCCCACCGCCTCGCGCAGCCGAGCCGGAACCGCCACGGCCAGGTCCTCCTGAAACAGGGTCCATGTCGCCAACTGTGGCTCGTCGCGGTTTCCACAGAAAAAACTCGCGTCCAAAGCCTCGGTCCGAAGTTGCGGCACATTGGCGACCGTGCTGCCCGGCAGGAATACCAGTTCGAGCCTGGGGTGGCGTCGGCATAGAGCTCCCTGCAGATCCACGATGCGCAGGAATTCCGCATCGGAGTTCATGCCTATTCTCACCCGCCCCACCAATTCCGCCTGCATCTCCCGAGCATGGTGAAGCAACCCGCTGGCGGCCGCGAGGGTCCGGCGGGCATCCTGCAGCAGCGACTCGCCAGAAGGCGTGAGTTGCATGCCCTTCGGCACACGGTGGAACAGGACGACTCCGAGTTCCTCTTCGAGCGACTTCAACTGGGCGCTGATCGCGGGCTGGCTGACGAACAGGCGCTCGGAAGCCCGCGTCAGGTTCCGCTCTTCGGCGATGGCCACAAACGTCCTCAGTTGTTGCAGGTCCATGACAGCGGCTCCGTGGGTTTGATGCGCCGAGGCGCGATCAGGTTTTCAAATCGCGCCGTTCAGACCATGCGATTGGAGATTTCACGCCCGGGTAATGCAACCTCAATTCCGCTCGGCCGAAGCCACTGAAGAAAGTCTGGCGCGAGCGTCCAAAAACAAAAACGGGGCAAGCCCCCAAACACTGACACCCCATGAATCCCAGGATCATAAACTCAATAGGACTCGGCATGATGTTACTCGGCTCCGGCACCTTAGCGGCGCACGGGGCGGCGGGTCCATCGGCTCCCCTCAACCCGCCGCATGGAATCACCCTCGAGTATGTCGGCCAGGGTCTCGTCCGCTCGGCCGCCGAGGTCTATCAATACGGGTTCTTCACCCATGTCTCCGGTGCCAAGGAGATTTTCAGCGCCAGCCCGAACAACGAGACAACGGCTCTGTTCACATTCCACAACCAACTCGCTACAACCCGAGTGATTGACAACGGGCCCCTAAGAATCGTTGATCGGGAAGGGACCTCGACGATCTACCTCCGCACAACCCCTGGGGCCTCGTTCGAGGACCCAGACAGTTTCAAACAGGGCACGCCCGTCCTCGCAGCTCATCTGCGCCACCAGGTCATTCTCGACACGGCCAACAACAATACGATCCTAGTCCATTTCGACCTTACCCTTCTCGATACCGGGACGTTCACGGTGGGTGATGTCACCCACCGAATGGGGATGCCCGGGCAGAAAATGTCCTGGTCGGCGTACGGACGTCCCAACACTTCCGCCAATCACCCGGGTCAGTTCGTCTTCGCGGGCATGGGGATCCTCCATGTCCCGGCGCCTCCAGGCCTGACCTTGAATCGGTCCGCCGACGCGAAGTCGATTCGCCTTAAGTTGGACAATTCTCCAGGAGCCCGGTCGCTCGTCGAGGCCTCGTCCAACCTCACCGACTGGACCCTGGTGGAGAGTGTGGATCATACGACACCCACGATAGTGGTTGATCGGGCGGCGGACTCGACCGAAGCGTTCTTCAGGGCTTCGACAGGATACAACACGAAGGGTTCTGCAGCCGTTCCCTGATGGGAGGAGTTCGAATGCTGGAAGGGCGGCGCGCATAGGCGTCGGGAAAGCGCAATGCCGCCCGGCTGATGGAAGTCGGCCGGGCGGCACGATCCTCGGTGCGTCCGTTCAAAGAAAGGATCCTGTTCCGGAGATTTCTTGTCCAAAACCACGGGATCACCGGAAGTAAGAGCGACCCTCCGACCGGATATTCCCATGGATTCCAATGCGCGAGACCTGGATCGGGCCGCTGACCAGCAGCGGTTTCTTTCCCTCTTCCTGCGGAGTGAGCGGGAGATCTTTCGGTACGTGGCCGCGATGGTTCCGAACGTCACCGACGCCGAGGACATCGTGCAACAGACGGCCTTGGCCCTCTGGGAGAAGTTCGACGCCTACGACCCGGACCAACCCTTCACGCCCTGGGCCTGCCGTTTTGCACTGAACAAGGCTCGACAGTGGATCGAACGGCATCAGCGCTGGAAAACCTTGTTGGACCGCGGCCTCGCGGCGGAACTGGCCCAGCGACATGAGGAATCGAGGCCCGAACTCCAGGCCCGTCTCAGCCGCCTGGAAGGTTGCCTGGGGCGGTTGCCGGACGATCAGCGCGTCCTCGTGGAAGGCTATTACTACCGCCGCGAGGCCATTGCACAGCTGGCCAACCGATCGGGTCGATCCATCACCGCGACCTACAAGGCCCTGCAGAGGATCCGGCACACCCTCCAGACCTGCATCGAACGAGCCCCGGAATCCGGCGGCGCGGCACCGTGACGATCGTCTTTCCATCCCCGGAGTTCGACGATGCCGTCGCGGCCGTCTGTCACGGCACGGTCTCCGCCGAGCAGGCGGAAGCACTTCGCGACGTGCTGCTCCGCGACCTGCCGGCCCGAGACGAATACATCCGTCGCGTGCAACTCCATGCGTACCTCGCGTCGGAACCGGAACTTTTCGCCGGGCACGCCGCCGCCGTCGCCGCCGAGGCCGACTCAGCCGTCGCGCCGGGTTCGGGGCCCATCGTTGTCCCGACTTCTCCGACCGGACCCCGCCGGGGGGAGGTCGCGGGCGGGCGTTGGGCCTTTGGGTGCTGGCGCCCATGGGCTCTGGCCGCGGGCTTCGTGATGCTCCTGACCGCCATCGCTTGGTTCGGATCCGGACGCGGAATTCCCCGAGGCCAGACGAGCCGCGCCGTTGCGATGCTGAATCGCGTCGTGAACGCGAGGTGGAACGGCTCGGAACCATTCCCACGACTGGGCGCGCCCCTCGACGCGGGGACGTTGCGGCTCGATTCCGGCCTGGCCCAGATCGTCTTCTACAACGGCGCCCGAGTGGTGATCGAGGGCCCCACCGTGTTGCGCCTCGTCTCGAATTCGGAGGCGGTTTGCACCCAGGGAACGCTGACCGCCGAAGTGCCCGCCCAGGCCCGGGGCTTCCGTATTGTCGCGCCCCGCCTCGATGTGACCGACCTCGGCACGGCCTTCGGCCTGAAGGTGACCGGTGACCGGTCCGAACTTCACGTGTTCGAGGGCCATGTCGAGTTTCGTTCCGGATCGAGGGCCGCCTCCCGAGACGTTCCCCAAGGCCGCGGCGCCGTGATCGAGGGCACGGCCCCCCCCCGATGGATCCCAGCGAACCCCGCCGATTTCGCGGAACTTTTCGACCTTCAGGCGAAGTCGGTCGCCGCCGACGCGCATCGCTACGACCAATGGCGTGAATCGATTCGGAAGCTGCGGAGCGACCCCTCGCTCTGGATCCATTTGGATTTCGAACACGGCGGGACGCCGGCCTGGCGGCTGCCCAATGCCGGTTCCCGACGCAAAACCGTGCCCGACGCCACCATCGTCGGCTGCGAATGGCGGGACGGCCGCTGGGCGACCAAACCCGCCCTCGAATTCCGCGGGATCAGCGACCGCGTCCGGCTGAGCGTCCCGGGCGATCTCGATTCGGTGACGCTGGCCGCCTGGGTCCGGGTCCAGGGATTGGATCGCCAGATCAACTCTCTCTTCATGTCGGATGGATTCCTGCCCGGAACCCTCCATTGGGTGATCCGCAATGACGGCGCGTTGGGCCTGACCGTGGTTGGCGAGATGCGAAGCCATCAGATCCTGGCGAGCCCCCCCGTGATGACCATCGATCAGTTCGGCCTGTGGATCCATCTCGCCGTGGTCCTGGACGGACCCGCCCGCCAGGTGGCTCACTACGTCAATGGGCGCCGCGTGAGTCACCATGCCCTTCGAATGGCGCCTCCGTTCCGGATTGGGACCGCGGAACTCGGCAACTGGAATCCCCACGGTTTCTCAGGCAACGACCCTTTCCTGATCCGCAATTTCAGCGGTGCGATCGACGAATTCTGCCTCTTCGGCCGCGCCCTGACCTCCGCCGAAGTCAGCGCCCTTCACGCGGAAGGAAGACCCCAGTCGGAATCCTCGGTCGCCCTTGGCCTCCAAAGCCGGATTGTCCAAGTCGTCTGTCACTCAACCACCCCAGTCCCCACTCATATCATCCCATGAAAACGCAAGCCTCCCTCGTGGCCCTGAGCACCCTGCTCGTCGCCAACCTCTGCACCGGTCAGACCAACTCGCCGGTCGACGACTGGAAACCCGCCTCATCGAACCAGCCCGGAAAGGACTATCCCAAGGTCAACTCCGAACGCCGCGTCAAATTCCGAATCGTCGCCCCCGAAGCGACCAGCGTGGGCGTGACGTTCCGGGACAGCAGCGCCTTCGCGAAAGGCGAGGATGGCGCCTGGTATGGGTACACCCGCCCGCTCGACGAAGGGTTCCACTACTACCTGCTCAAGATCGACGGCGCGGAGGTTCCGGATCCGAACAGCCTGATGTTCTTCGGCGCCCAGCGCTGGGGCAGCGCCGTGGAGATTCCCGCTCACGACCAGGATTTCTACGCGCTGAAGAACGTTCCGCAAGGACAGCTCCGCGAGCTCTTCTTCCACTCCGAGAGCACCGGGTCGATGCGTCGCGTCTTCGTCTACACCCCGCCCGGCTACGACGCGAAGGCGAACGCCGACCAACGGTATCCTGTCCTGTATCTCCAGCACGGATGGGGGGAGAACGAATACGGCTGGGGCGTCCAGGGTCGCGCCCGTGAAATCATGGACAACCTCATCGCCGAAAACAAAACCCGGCCTTTCCTCATCGTGATGGTCTACGGCATGACGAACGAGACGCGGATGGGCGGCCTAAGGAACTTCGACATCGGCCCGTTCGAAACCGTGCTCGTCAAGGAACTGATTCCCTTCATCGACGCCAACTTCCGCACCCTCCCCGATCAGCCCCATCGCGCCATGGCCGGTCTCTCCATGGGGGCGATGGAGACCCGCCTGATCACCCTGCGGAACCTCGACACGTTCTCGCACATCGGTCTCTTCAGTGGAGGAAGCATCGCCGTGACGAACATCGCCGACATGGCGGCGTTCAAGGCCAAGAACAAACTGGTCTTCGTGAGCTACGGCAGCCGCGAACTGGGTGGCAACCGCGGCGGCGACCCCCGAGCCAACGTCGATGCCCTCAAAGAAGCCGGCATCAACAGCCATTTCTACGTCTCGCCCGACACGGCCCACGAATGGCAGTCCTGGCGCCGCAGCCTGCGCGAGTTCGCCCCCCTCCTTTTCAAGCCGTAGCTTGAACACGCCCCGAGATTAGCGACACGATTCCACCCACGCACTCCGAGTCCCCCATCATGAAAAGCCACCTCATCGCCCTGACGCTGCTATGCTGCGCGGGCCGACTCCTCGACGCCGCCGAGCTCACCGGCCAATGGAAGGCGTCGTTCGACACCCAGATCGGAAAACAGTCCTACGTCTACGACCTCAAGGCCGACGGCGAAAAAATCACCGGCAAGGCGACCGGCGATATCAACGGCTCCAACCAACGCACCGTCGAGGTCAAGGAAGGCCGGCTGGCCGGCGACGTCGTGACCTTCGTCGAAACCTTCGACTTCCAGGGCAACGAGGTGACCATCCGCTACACCGGCAAGCTCGCCGGCGACGAGATCAGGTTCACGCGCAAAGTCGGCGACTTCGCCACCGAGGAGTTCGCGGCCACCCGCGTCGCCGCCGCGCCATCCGGCGGCGGTGCCGGCTCCCAGCCGGGGAACGCTCCGGCGGCCGAACCGCGGCGCCGTCCGCGTGGCGGTTTCGGAGGCCCCATCGTCCTCAACGACGATGACAAGCCGGCTTTCCCTCCGGTGCCCGAAGGCTTCGACAAACCCCGCGACGGCATCCCGCACGGCCGCCTGGAAATGGTCGAGTACGACTCCAAGTCGGTCGGAACCCGCCGCAAGGCGCTCGTCTACACGCCTCCAGGCTATTCGTCCGACACCAAGTATCCCGTCCTCTACCTCCTCCACGGCATCGGCGGCGATGAGGAGGAGTGGCGCCGGGGCGGCCATCCCAACGTCATCCTCGACAACCTCATCGCGGATCGGCGAGCGGTGCCGATGATCATCGTCATGCCCAACGGACGCGCCCAACCCGACGACCGGGCGGGCTCCAACCCGATGGCGACGGCGCCCGCTTTCGGCAAGTTCGACCAGGATCTGCTGGGAAGCCTCATCCCGTTCGTCGAGGCGAAATACTCCGTGATCAAGGATCGCGAAAGCCGCGCGCTGGCCGGTCTTTCCATGGGGGGCGGTCAGTCGCTCAATTTCGGCCTTGGGAACCTCGACACCTTCGCCTGGGTCGGCGGGTTTTCCTCCGCCCCCAACACCAAGCCTCCGGCGGAACTCGTGCCCGATCCCAAGACGACGACCGCGCGGTTGAAGCTCCTTTACGTCTCGTGCGGCAACAAGGACGGCCTCATTCGAATCAGCCAGGGCGTCCACGCCTACCTGAAGGACCACAACGTGCCCCACCTCTGGCACGTGGATGAACACGCGCACGACTTCAACCATTGGAAGAAGGCGCTGTACCAGTTCTCCCAGCTCATTTTCCAACCGACCGCCAAGTAACCCATGAACCGCCTCGGAATCATCCTCCTCACGCTTCTGGCGGCGACCCCGTTCGTCCCAGGCTCCTTCGGAGCGGACGCCCCGGACCATCCGCTTCGCGTGCTCTACCTCGGCTCCGCCGACGCCGCCGCGGACGCGGGCGCCCCCCGGGGATCCGGATCGCGCACCAACTACGTCTACCTCCCCGGCCAGACCCTGGCTCCCGAAGCGATCCACTTCGATCACCTCGCCGATCCCGCCCATCTCACGGAACGGTACCTGAGCCACTTCGACGCCGTCGTCCAAGTGATGGACGACGCCGCGTTGGGTGCCGCCGGGAAGGGCTTGATCGAGGGTTTTCAGCGCGCCGGCCGCGGATGGATCAAGTACGCCGACGGCCAGCGCCCGTCCGATGCGGCGCTGCGCGAAGCGGTTCTCGGCGGAGTGAGCCGCCAGGCTAGGTCCGCCTGGGAAGCCACCCTCGCGTCGCGCCCCCCCCTCCAACGCCTGCCGGGAGAGGTCCCGAATTACGAACGTCGGCCCGAGCCGGTCCAGTACCAGGCGCCCCTCTCGCCCGCCGACAGCATGCGCTACACCCAGGTCCCCGCGGATTTCGATCTCCAGCTCTTCGCCGCGGAACCGGATGTCGTGAAGCCCATCGCGATGGCCTGGGACGAACGCGGTCGCGCGTGGGTGATCGAGGCGCGCGATTATCCCCACGGCCTCGTGAACGAGGGCGAACCGGGCCTCGCCGACATCAAGATCTGCGAGGACACCAACGGCGACGGCAGGGCCGACAAGTTCACCGTGTTCGCGGACCGGCTGAACCTCCCGACCTCGCTCGTGTTCGTGAACGACGGCATCCTGGTCGCGGTGGCCCGCAACATGGTCTTCCTCAACGACACCGACGGGGACGAACGGGCCGATGTCCGTCAGAGCCTCCTTCCGGGGTGGGGAGCCGGCGACACCCACGCCATGCAGAGCAACCTCGGACGCGGCTTCGACAACTGGCTCTACGGCGCCGTCGGCTATTCGAACTTCCGGGGCACCGTCGACGGCCGTGACCTCCAGTTCGGCCAGGGCGTGTTCCGCTTCAAGGCCGACGGTTCCGCCCTCGAGTTCCTCCACCAGTTCAACAACAACACCTGGGGCTTCGGACAAAATGCCTACGGCGACACGTTCGGTTCCACGGCCAACGGGCATCCGACCTTCTACGGCTACCTGCCGGCCCACATCCTCACTCCCACCCAGCCCGGCTTCGGCCGCCGCGGCGGTGGCGGGTTCCGTCCCGGCTACCGTCTCGGCGCCAACAACGCCCCCGAAGTCGACCGGCCCAATGTCCGCAGGCTGCCCTCCGCCAAGTCCCTGGCTCCCGGCATGCGCATGCATCCCAATACGCCGAACGTCCGCATGGTGGACAATTTCGGCGGCTACACCGCCGCCGCGGGACACGCGTTCATGGTCAGCGACGCGCTCCCGCCCCGCCTCCAGGGCAAGGCGCTCGTGACGGAACCAACCGCCAAGCTGATCGGAATCATGGACATCCAACCCGACGGCGGAGGCTACAAGGCGGATGACGGCTTCAACCTGCTTGCCAGCACCGACGAGTGGATGTCCCCGATCTTCGCCGACATCGGCCCCGACGGCGCGGTCTGGCTGATCGATTTCTACAGCTTCGTCATCCAGCACAATCCCACGCCCAGCCCGCAATCGGCCGGCATCCAGGCCACGACCGGACCCGGCGGAGCCTACAAGACCGAAAACGACCTGCGGGACCAGACCCACGGCCGCATTTACCGCGTCGTCTGGAAGGACGGTCCCAGGAGCCCCATCACATCGCTGAGCCGTGATAACCCCGCCGCGCTGGTCGCCGCCCTCGACAGCGGAAACCAGTTCTGGACCCTCACCGCCCAGCGCCTCCTCGTGGACAACAAGCTGACCACCGCCGTTCCCGCGCTGCGGAAACGCGTGAGATCCGGCACCGGCGGGAAAGGCGCAATCCACGCCCTCTGGGCCCTCGAAGGAATCGGCGCCCTCGACAAGGACACGCATCAGTTCGCGCTCCTTCACAAGGACCCAGCCCTTCGCCGCAACGCCATCCGCGCCCTGCCCGCGACCGCCGCCGGCCTCCAGCTGTTCTTCGGAAGCCCCGTGATCCAGGACCCCGATCTCATCACACGCCAGGCGGCCTTTGTGAAATTGCTCGAGTTCCCCACGATTCCGGAGATCCAGACGGTCGTTGCCCAACTGTCCCGCACGCCCGTCAATTCCAGCGATCCGTTCCTCAACGACTCCATCACCCTCCTCGGCCGCATTCACAAGGTGTCCGGAGTCGGCGAAAACGAAGTCAAAGTGGTCGCCGGGGATCCCAGTCGCGGCGCGGAACTGTTCTTCAACAGCCCGACCGCCGCCTGCGCCGCCTGCCACACCGTGGGGGGTAAAGGCGGCGACGTCGGACCCATCCTCGATGGGATCGCCGTGCGCGCCGACAAAGCCTACATCCTCGAAAGCCTCATGGATCCCAACGCCAGGCTCGCCAACGGCTTCACCAACCTCACCATCTCGCCCATGCCGCCGCTCGGCGTCCTGCTCAAGGAACAGGAACTGGAGGACATCCTGTCCTACCTGGCCACCCTCAAGACACCCCCCAAGGACGGAATCACGGTTCCCGTCAGGAAAATCGAGGAGTTCGAATGACCACCAAATCCCTGTTCCAAGCCATCGGCACCGCGGTCTGTTGGGCGCTCCTCGCATCGGGCACCACGGCCACGGCCACCGCGGCGGACGCCTCAGGCCTCGACCCGGAGGGCTACATCCGCGACTGGATCATGCTCGCGCCGATCCCGCTTCCCGAGGGCAGGACGCCCGCCGACCTGATCCTGCGCGAACAGATCGCGAACGAAGCCGCGTTGAAGCCGGCGGCCGGCGACAAGATCACCGTCCGCGGCCGGGAACTGGTCTGGACGAAGGTCACCGCGTCCACCAACTACTTCGACTTCAACGCGACCCTGAAGACGCTGAACGATCAGGCCGCTGGATTCCTGGTCACCTATGTCGAATGCGACCAGGAAATCCCCGACGTCACGATGGCCGTCGCCAGCAACGACCAGGGAAGGATCTACTTCAACGGAATCGATATCTACGCCGTCACCGAGGCGCGCACCCTTCTGCTCGATGCGGACAAGGGAAGGGTCACCCTGAAAAAGGGCCTCAATGTGATCGTGTTCAAGATCATCAACGAACAGAACGCCTGGCAGGCCGCCATGCGCCTCCTGGACAAAACCGGTTCACCCCTCACCCACGTCAGGATCCGGTCCGCTCCATGAACCCGAGAGTCGCACCTCGTTGATGCTCTCCATGAACCGGCAATCAACCACGAAGCGCACGAAGGACACGAAGACCGAGCGAAGAGAAGGTATCCAATCCACCCGTCTTCTTCGTGATCTTCGTGTCTTCGTGGTGGAATCGTCCGCCGTTCATGAATCCAACGCGCGAGTCGCAACTCGTCGAAACTCCCCATGAAAACCCACCGAACAGGAATCCTCGCTCGAACGTGGCTGCTCGGGCTGATGCTCCCAGCGTCCGGCCTGCTGGCCGGGGCGGCCGAAATCACCCCGCTCAAGGACGCCTTCCGAAACCACTTCCTCATCGGCGTTGCCGTCAATCGCTCCATCGTCACGGGCACGCCATCGTTCCGGCGAACGACAGACCTGGTTGAGGGGGACATCGCACTCGTCAAATCCCAGTTCAACCAGATCACCGCGGAGAACGACATGAAGTGGCAGCTCATCCACCCCAGGGAGGGCGCGGACGGCTACGACTTCGGGCCGGCCGACGCCTTTGTTGAATTTGGCCTCTCCAACGGGATACAACTCGTCGGCCACACACTCGTCTGGCACAGCCAGACACCGGCCTGGGTGTTCGCGGGCACGAATCCTCCACCCGCAGGCACACTCACCAACGCCCCGGCTGGAGGGGCCGCGGCCGCGGCGGCGAGCCCCCAGGGCGCCGGGCGCCGCCGCTTCGGTGCTGGGTTCGGCGGCCCGGGTCGCTACGACGGACCGCGCGCTTCCCGGGAAGAACTCCTTCAAAGGATGCGGGATCACATCCATACGGTCGTCGGCCGCTACAAGGGCCGAGTCAAGGCCTGGGACGTCGTGAACGAAGCCGTCGCGGACGGAGGCGGCACCAATGTCCTCCGAAACTCCCTCTGGCTGGAAATCATCGGACCGGATTTCATCGCGAAGGCGTTTCAGTACGCGCACGAAGCCGATCCCGACGCGATCCTGCGCTACAACGACTACGGACTGGAGAACCCCGTCAAACGTCGGAAAGTCATCACGCTGGTCCGGTCGCTCCGCGAACAAGGCGTCCCGGTCCACGCCATCGGTTCGCAGGCCCACGTCAATGTCAGGACGACTTTCGAGGACATGGACCAGGCGCTGACCGAATTGGCGAGCCTCGGGCTTCCCGTCCACATCACCGAACTGGACGTGAACAGCGCCCAGGCAGGCCAACGCGGCACAGGCGCCGATGTGGCCGGCAACGCCTCGACCACCCAGGGAGGACTCGTCGAGAACGCCGATCAACGTCTCGCCGATGCCTACGCCGGCTTGTTCCGGGCGTTTCTCAAGCACCGGGATTCCCTCGGGATGGTGACGTTCTGGGGGGCCAACGACGCCGTCTCGTGGCGCGCGAATGGCCAACCCCTGCTCTTCGGTGGGGATAACCGTCCCAAGCCCGCGTTCGACGCCGTTCTCGGCGAGATCAGGAAAGCCGCCGACCGCTGACGACCAGGCCTTGTCGTCACCCCGTCCCGATCAACACCGCACCGTCTTGCGCTTGGGCGCGACGGCCGCGCCACGGCGGGACTTCGCGATGTAACTCTCCGCATCCGGCACCTGGCAGGCGGTTTCCCCCATGTCCACCTCCACGACCCCCACCTTCCGCGCGGTGGCGATCGCCTTGTCTCCCAACGAAGCCACGTAGGTTCCGCACGTGATGATGTAACTGTTCATCGCGTAGCGCACCCGGTTGGGAGCGGACGCGAGCGTGTCCGCCACCCGATCCAGCAACCCACCCAACTCCGCCAGCGGCAATTCCGTGTCGGGACGCGTGGCCACAACCGCCGAAAGCGTCGACCAACCCGCCGTCGCGGTGAGTTCGCGTTTGGAATCGATCCATTTCATGGCCACCTCGATGGCCTCCGGATGCTCCGCCGCGACCCAAGGCACCGTGCAACCCGCGATCATGTGCCAGTTGGCCCCGGCAACCCATCGGTCGAGTTGCCGACGCGTCATCGCCGCGCCGTCCGCGATGAGCCCCGCCAGGTACATCGCGTCCGAATTCCCGGTCGCATAGAGTTCCAGGGCGAGGTCCTGTCGACCCCGCAGCTTTCGTTGGAGCGGCTTGAGATCGCCGACACGAACCCCGTACAGCGGCTCCTTCGCGCCGTGGCGAAGATAGGTCCGCTTGCAGGTGGCGTTCGCGCGGGCAGCCAGTTCCTTCATCACTTCGGCAAGCGTGGTCATGGGATGAAGCGTGGACGCGCGACACTATCCCATGGCCCCGAACGCGAACAAGACCGACATCGCCGGCGCGACCAAGGGACGGGTCTTTTGAAGTGGGATCCTTTGGAGTGCGTGGCTCCGCACCGCTTTTGGGGCGCTCGCTGTGCTTCGGCGCTCCGCGGCGATCCAAAGCGGCGCCGAGCGCCGCACTCCCGATGGGGCCGGCCAAGGGACAGGTCTCCTATGCCCGCCGTGCCCGTTGACAGGGGGGAGGTGGTAAGTATTGCTTACCGCTGTGACGACGACTCTTTCAAGCCGCGGCCAGATCGTGATTCCGTTGTCCGTCCGCGAGCGTTGCCACCTGAAACCGGGTGACCACTTCGTGGTCGAGGACAACCCGGAAACGCAGGTCCTGACCCTGCGCAAGGTGAAGGGCGGCGGCAATTGGTTGGAGGTCTACATGGAATGCCCGCATTCCTTGGAACTTCCACCGCGCCGGCGCCAGATGTACCGCCCGAAAAATGAACTGGCTCGTTGATACGGACATTCTGAGCGAACGGATCAAGGCGCGTCCTGACGCCAGGGTACTCGGCTGGTTGGAGGCGAACGCGGACGCCATCTACACCAGCAGCCATGTCATCGGGGAGTTGCAAACGGGGATTGCGCTTCTCCCTGAGGGATCCAAGAAGCGGGCCCTACAGGCCTGGCTGAACCGCTTGGTCGAGGCGATGGAAGGACGAATTCTGAACTTCAATACCAGCGTTGCGACCGTGTGGGGACGACAAGAGGCGGAATTCAGCCGGAAGGGCTGCCCCATGCCCATGCCCGACAGCTTCCTTGCCGCCACAGCCCGGCGGCACGGCCTGATCATCGCGACACGCAACATCGCGGACTACACGCGGCCCGGCCTGAAAGTCGTGAATCCGGCCGGTTGAGGGGTCAACCAACCGCCATTGTCAGTCTCCACAACGCCCCCCCGCCCCTCCCCAAACCGAGTCCCTACAACCAATGTCCCACCCCGATACCGCCCTGATCCTCGATGGCATTCGGAAGGATGACCTAGCCGCCGTCGCCACGCTCCTTGCGCGAAAGGATCTTCCTTCTCCCGACACCCTCAAGAACAGCGCCGTCCCGCCGCTGCTCACCGCGCTCCGCGGCACCGCCATGGCGGATCTCCTCCTGGACCACGGGCTCACCACCCAGGCCATCTCCCGCGGGTGGGCCGATGGTTTCGGCCTCCACGACGTCGCACCCGTGGTCGCCGACCACCTCGTCCGTCGTGGCGCCGTGTTGACGATTCATGCCGCCGCGGCCCTCGGCCGAATCGCCGACATTCGCGCCTTGCTCGACGCCGACCCCTCCCTGATCCACGCCAAAGGCGGCGACGGAGGACGTCCCCTGCACTTCGCCCGCGATGTCGCCACCGCGCAACTCCTGGTCGAACGCGGCGCCGAACTCGATCCCAGGGACGAAGACCACGACTCGACTCCGGCCCAATGGCGCATCGGAAACGCCCCCGAAATCACCCGATTCCTCCTCGACCAAGGGGCGCGTCCCGACGTCTTCATGGCCGCCGGTCTCGGCGATCTCGCGCTCGCGGCGCGCCTCGTCGAACTCGACCCCGCCTGCACGACCCACCGAATCGGCAACAACAGCGGCCCCTTTCCGGGCATCGGATTCCGGGGCCGCGGCGGCACGATCTACCAATGGACCCTCGGCTTCAACCAGTCGCCCCAGGAGATCGCCCACCGCCGCGGGCACCTCGAATTGTTCGACTTCCTCATGGCCCACACGCCTCCCCGCCAACAACTGCTCGTCGCATGCATGCTCGCAGACCGCCCCCGCGCGACCGCCCTTACCGCGAACAACCCCGGCCTGATCTCTGAACTCGACGAAGGAGATCGCCAACTCCCCGCCAAGTGCTGCTGGGAAACGAACCTGAACCGCGAAGCCGTCCGACTGATGCTCGATCTCGGGTTCCCGGTCGGCGTCCCCGAGTTCAATCACGGGTTCTCACCGCTCCACAACGCGGCGTGGTGCGGCGACGCGGAACTCGTGGATCTCCTCCTTGCACGCGGCCATCCGGTCGACCTGCGCGATCCGACCCACCACGCGACCGCCTTGGGATTCGCCCTCCACAGTTGCCAGGTCGCCCGGCGGCACCCCGATGGAAACTTCGCCCGCGTGGCGGAATCGCTGCTCACCGCAGGGGTCCCTTTCGAAGGCCCGGAAACCTCCACCGGAAACCCCGCCCTCGACACCGTCCTCGATCGCTTCCGCCCACCCGCCTCGTGATCTGACCCGCCCTCCGTCCCATAGGTCCCGTCCGTCCCATCGAAATCCCCCCAACCCTGCATCCCACCCCGATTCCTGGCCTGACTCTCTCCCGAAAGCCGTAATACTCCCCCCATGACTCCCCCCGAAGTCCTTGTCATCGTGGGCGACGCCACGGAAACGGTCGACACGCTCTATCCCTACTATCGCCTGATCGAGGCGGGGTTCAGGCCCGTCGTCGCCGGCCCGGAGAAACGACGCTTCCAGATGGTCCTCCACGAAATTAAACCCGGCTGGACCATCACCAAGGAATGGGAGGGCTACTCCATCGAGGCTGAGATCGCGTTCAAGGACATCCAGCCGGAGGGTTACGCCGGAATCTTTTTCAGCGGCGGTCGCGCGCCCGAGTACATCCGCGAGGATCCGGATCTTCTCCGGATCACACGGTGGTTTTGGGAAGCGAAGCGCCCCATGGCCAGCGTGTGCCACGGCGTCGAAATCCCCGCCCGCGCGGGAATCGTCAAGGGCCTCCGCATGGCCACCGTCGCGAAGTACAAGTTCGACCTCGAAGTCTGCGGCGGCATTTACGTCAACGAACCCTGCGTGATCGACCGGCACATGGTCAGCGGCCGAACCTACCACGACAGCGGACACTACGTGGGCCCCTGGATCCGCATGCTCGAAGCCTCGCTCACCTCCAAGTCCGCCTGACCGGGCAACCATGGCCCCCCC
>JBFWOK010000083.1:0-29787 GCA_050250555.1 Limisphaerales bacterium | reverse complement strand
TCTTCCGATCTAATTTAAGCCTGCAGGTCGGCTTTTTGACTTTAGTTCGGCACTTCAGCAACGAACTCAGCGTTGGGGCATCGAAGCAGATAGACGCGATGCATCAAGGCAGCGTCCGCAAGGATCTTCTGGAGGCGGTGCACCTTCTTCAGAGGCGGGCTGTGTATCTCCACGATGAGTTGCACGATTTGAACATTTGGAACGACTCAGTGAAGGTGGAGCTCAGCCGCAAAGTTAGGGATTCCGAACGGTGGAAGCTGGCGAGGGAGGTCGACGAAACGCTTCACAAACTCAGGGATTTGGATCTTTTGGGTCAGAGTTTCGACCGGAAGCAGCGCAGGCGGGTGCAAAGAAGGATCAACGCCTGGTTGGCCGTTATCGCGTGGCTCGGCTTGTTTGGCACCGTGATGGACCGACTGCGTGATATATCAGCTCAGGATTACGCTTACGCCGTGATGTCTTGTACCGTCCTCGTCGGTGGTGGAATTGTCGCATTCCTTCTGGCGAACCATTTCGACTCCAAGACATAGGCGTGGACGGAGCTGAAATCCCTCCGGGCCTACCGGAGATTTTGAAAGGATGGCGTGGTGACGCAGGGGATTGATTAAGCCCGGGGCTGCGAGCACCCTGATCGGATGATTGGGATGAAGTCCAGAGATGGGCGCTCCGGACGGTTGAGCGTGATGGCCCGTGGATTCGTTCCCGCGAGGTCCGGTTTGTTCCCCCTTTGGGCGTCGTTGGCGGTTGCTCTGACGGCATGCTCGCCTCCGGCGTCGAACGGGCTTCCGGATGCCATCCGCTCGAGCGCCCACGAACCCGTGGCGCCTCGCGGGGGCGAGGCCGTGTCCATCGTCGCCAAGGCGGATTCCAAGGTCTCGCAACTCACTCTCGAAACTCAGGTGGTCGAACCGGGCCGGTACATCGCGCAATCGTCACGGTCCTTTCGGACGCAATGGCGGACGCACGCGATGGTGAAGGAGGCAGGCGCCGGAAACGGAGCTGGTGAGGTCGAGTTCCGGGCGGAGCTTCCCGGAACGTTCCAGAAGCATCGCCACCTCGTTCGCTATCGATTTCGGGGAGAGACCGCGGACGGAACGAAATTCGTTCATCCGGATCCGGAAGGGACGCATCCCAACCTCGCGTATTTCGTTTACGACGGAATCCCCAGCTGGCGGGGCGCGATCGAGCCTGGCGGCCGGGAACCGGCCCGACGAGATCCCGTTGTTTTCGATTCCGAAGCCCTGAGCCGCGTGCAGTCGTATCACCTCATCGCGGAGCGCAGGACGATCGACAAGATCTCGGGGGAAGAGAGGGACCACAGTCGTGAATACCGGTACACGGCGACCCTGGTCGTGGACGGAGTCGCCTATGACCACATCAAACTGCGGGCCCGGGGAGGGGTGTGGCGATTCGCCGTGGGGAAGAACATGCTCAAGTTCAACCTGCTGAAGGGCCAACGCCTGAAGGCTCGCGACGACTATGGCCGGACCTATCCGGTCTCCTGGGACAAGGTCAATCTTCGGTCGTGCATCCAGCAGGGGGACTACGGTTACCGGGGTGAGCAGGGGATGTTCGAGGCGGTGGGCTTTCGGCTCTTTCAGTTGGCGGGTGTGCCGGCGCCGAACACCCATTGGATCCAGCTTCGCGTCGTCACCGATGCGGAAGAGAGCCCCGCCGATCAGTACGAGGGCGACTACTGGGGTCTGTACCTGGCCATCGAAGAGGTCGACGGCCGGTTCCTGAAGGCTCGCGATCTTCCCGACGGAAATGTCTACAAGATGGAGATGGGGGGCGGAACGATCAGCCATCAGGCCGAGAAGGGCGTTAGCAACGGATCGGACCTCGCGGCGTTCGTGAGAGGGTATGCGAGGGGCCGTCCGTCGGAGGCGTGGTGGCGTGGCAACCTGGACCTGCAGAACTACTACTCCTACCGGGCCATCTGTGAGTGCATCCATCACTACGACATCGGGGACGGCAAGAACTACTTCTACTACCGAAATCCGAAGACGGAGCGTTGGCGGGTGATCCCGTGGGACATCGACCTGACCTGGGCCGACACGATGTATGGGACCGGGGAGGAGCCCTTCCACCGCCGGGCGCTCGGCAACCCCGCTTTGGGGCGGGAGTATCTGAACCGCCTCCGGGAATTGCGCGACCTGCTCTACAACCCGGAGGAAACCGGGCGTCTCATCGATGAATGCGCGGCGATCGTCGCGGACCCCGGAGGTCGTCCGTCGCCGGTGGGCGCGGATCGCGCCAAGTGGGACTACCATCCGCGAATGCTCCACGGAGAGAAGGCGGGCCATGGACTCTTCTATCAAAGGGCGCCGGGCAAGGATTTCGCGGGGATGACGCAATTGATGAAGGACTACGTGCGGTGGCGGGGCGACTGGATCGACAAGAGATTGCTGGCCGGCGAGGCCGTTCCCGCGACACCCCAGATCAGCTACATCGGCCCTGAGGGCTTTCCCTCGGATTCGGACGGGTTGACGTTTCGAGCGTCGGGGTTTCGTGGGGTGAACGGCTTCTCGGCGATTCAGTGGCGGCTCGCTGAGATCGCGCCACCGACATTGGACAAAGGCCGACCCGTGGCGCCGGGGCGGTACGAAATCACTCCGACCTGGGAGAGCGAAGTCATGGAACGGTTTGCGCCGGAGGTCGTGGTTCCCGGGTCCGCGATCCTCGCGGGTCGGAAGTACCGGGCGCGCGTCCGCATGCGGGATACGGAAGGGTCGTGGAGCCATTGGTCGGCGCCGGTGGAGTTCGTGGCTGGAAGCGCGAAGGTTCCTCGATGATCCGAGTGGATGAGTCGAGATCACCGAGTATCCGCGTGAGACTCCGTCGGAACGGGCCGCTTCTGCGGAGCTTGGGAGAAACTTGGGTGCCGGCCTGCTCCAGACGGGTCGCCCCGATTGGACACTCGCGTTCTCAACCGCGATCGGGGCGTCGGACACTGAACGATACCGATACCGATACCGATTCCGACCCCGATCCCGACCGTCCAGAACCACTTACAAGACGGCGACGCGCCCCCGCCCGGGGGTCACCGGGAATTGAGTTCGCGGATGCGGGCGTTGCGGATTTCGAGCTGACCGGTACCCCGGCTCACCTCGAGGAAGCCGATGCGCCCCCGGGTGGGCCGTTCGGCCAGCGGTTTGCCCCGCGCGGGTTCGGAATCCTCGGGGGACTTGGAGAGGTCCATGTCGATGACCTTCTTGCCGTTCAGGACGACCTTGAGTTGGTGTCCGACGCACTCGATCGAGTATCGGTTCCATTCGAGGGGTCGGTAGGCCTCCGCGGAGGGCGCGACGGCGCGATAGAGGGCCCCCGTTTTCTCCCAGGGCTTCGCGGTCAGGTTGGTGCTGAAGTGCCGGGGATCGACCATCTGGATCTGAAGCCCTTCGGTCGCGGGATCACCGCGCAGCGGCATTCGGAGACCGACCCCACCCTGGCCGCGTTCACCGAGGCGAAACTCGAATTCGAGGCGGAAATCGCCGTACTCGCGGGGGCTCACGAGCCACGTTCCGCGGGGAACGCTGCCCCGGAGGATACCGTCGGTCACGACCCAGTGGGCGCTCGGTGGCGCTGGGTGGGAGACATCGTTCCAACTGCGGACCAGCCAGCCCAAGGGCGCCCCTTGGTCGGGGAAAAGCGGTGTGGAATCGGCGGCATGGGCGCGGGATCCGCCCGCGATCGTCCAGGCGGCCGCGATCGCGGCGATGGCCGCGACGGTCGAGCGCCAGCGGGGTGAATTGAGGGATCGGAATCGGGGGCGGTCTCCCGCCCGGTGGCGCGGGTCGGCGGATCGGTGTGAGTTCATGACGGTCAGGTTGGCTTGAGGGGAATCGAGATTCTCGGATTTCGGACACGCGTTGGGACCATGAACCCAAGGGGGATCACACGGAGGCGCGGAGGCACGGAGGGGGAAGAATTCGTCGGCTTATCTCCGTGTCTTCGTGCCTCCGTGAGAGAATCTTGGTTCATGGAGCGATGGGGGGCGGGGCTTCCGCGGTCGGAGAGGAACAGGATGGGTTGGTTGGTCGGATCGGATCGGATCGGAATTGGCGGGAGTCTGGGGCGAAGGAGCGTCGTCGTCGACGTTCAACCGCGTGCTCAAAAGTGCGCGGACGGGTTCCCGTTTTCGTTTTCGTTTTCGGTTTCGTTCTCGAAGGCGCGTTCGAAGTCCTGGCCTTTGAAGAGGTAGAGATTGAGGGCGAGGACCGTGAGGAAGGCGACGCTGACGCTGGCGAGGGACGTGCTGAACGTGTTGTACGTGGAGTGGAGGACGGACGGCACGAGAATGGCGGCGAGGAAGAAGCCGCCGGGGCGTCGGGGGAATTGGGCGGCGAGCCCGATGAAATAGCCCGCGATGCCGGTCCACATGGCATGAAGGAAGGGCAGCGACGTGAGGCGAAGGATGTTGAGCATGTAATAGACGCCCGCGCCCTGGGCGGTCGGCATGCCATCCGGGAAGGAAACCTGAAGGTTGTAGGAACTCTGGTAGGTGACGCCTTCGTAGATTCCGAATCCAAGACCGGCGACGAGGCCGTAGAACATCATCGCGCGGGGGCCGAGTCGGGAGGGCCACAGAAAGTACAGGGGAAAGAGCTTCGCCAACTCCTCGACGAACGCGACGCCGACAAGGTGCCCGGCCCAGCGGGTCGTGAGGTTTGGCGCGCTGATCCAGACCATGACCCATTGAAAGGGAATGATCCAGCGGGCGAGCGCCACGAGGCTGATCGAGAACACGCTGGACCCGGCGAATGTGAGCAGCGCGCGGCTCACCTGGATGCCGGAGGGCGCGAACGTGATGTAAAAGAAGATCGCCCAGATCATCGAGCTGTAGATGGCGACCCCCCAGATCGCGACCGCGAGATTGCGGGTCGTGTGGAGGTGGAGCATCAGGATCAGGGGCACCAGGCCGACGAACGCGAGCGCCATGATCCGCCGGTTCTCCCGCCAGGGAAGGCGTCTCATGTCGCGGAGGGGGAGCATCAGGTGGGGCGCCAGGCGAAGGAAGTCCCGGGTGGCGCTGGGTGGTTCCTTGATTCCGCTTCCTGTCACGCCGGCGACAGCGGGTTTCGGCGGCTGGCGAGGGGATTCCAGCGGAGGGGGAGCCCCAGGCGGAAGAATCGCGTCGAGGCGAACTTCCTCCTCGCCGGTCTCGGAGACCACGAGGCAGTCGGCTTCGATCAGCCCGCGGGCGACGAACAGGGCCAACTCTTCCCGAGCGTAGGGACCGATCCGGCGGTTTCCGGAATCGATCAGGAAGTAGCGCATGAGGTTCTGCGATTACCCGGGCCGCCAGTTTATGGCGAGCGGAAACCCGCGCTCGGTTGAGAACGCAAGTATCCCATTCGATTCCGATTTCGATTCCGATTCCGACCCATCCACCGGAATCATCGAGGAACCCCCGGACCCCCCGCTTGCGTGCCGGGGAGGAAACGGTTGGTATGTGGGGCGTCCTTCCAAGCCGCCCATGCCCGCCGTCCTCCAGGTCTCCGGTCTTGCCAAATCCTACGGCGGCGTGCGGGCGGTCGACGGAGTCGGCTTCGCGATCGCGCCGGGGGAGATCTACGGCTTGCTCGGTCCGAATGGGGCGGGCAAGACGACGACGATCTCGATGGTGTGCGGGTTGCTGCGGCCCGACGAGGGGTCGGTGGTGATTCTGGGCCGTGATTTCGGGGTGGACCCGGTCGCGGCGCGGCGTGTGCTGGGGGTGGTGCCCCAGGAGATCGCGCTTTACGAGGAGCTGACGGGTCGGGAGAACCTGGAGTTCTGGGGGCGCATGGCGGGATTGGAAGCCCGCGCGGCCCGGGCGCGTGCCGGGGAGTTGCTGGGCGCGCTGCATTTGTCGGATCGGGCTGGGGATCCGGTGAAGGCCTACTCGGGCGGGATGAAACGTCGGATCAACCTGGGTGCGGCTCTGATGCATCGTCCGCGGCTTTTGCTGCTGGATGAACCGACGGTGGGCATCGATCCGCAGGCGCGTGCGAGCGTCCTCGAGTTCATCCACGGATTGGGGGTCGAGGGAACGGCGATCCTCTACACGACGCATTATCTGGAAGAGGCGGAGGCGTTCTGTCAGCGCATCGGGATCATCGATCAAGGCCGTCTCCTGGCCGAGGGAACCCTTGCCGAGCTGCAACGACGCCTGGGTGGGGACCGGCTTTTCGTGTTGGAAGGCGAATTCGCCGGAGCGGATGCCTCCGGTTGGGCGGGTTTTGCCGAGCGGTTCCGGGTGATTCAAACGACCGAACGGCTCTGGGTGGTCGCGGCGGCCTCGCCCCGCGATCCCTCCGAGTGCCTGCGCGAGTTGCTGGCCCTGCCGCTTCGAATCGAGAACGTGACCCTGAAGAAACCCAGTCTCAACGACGTGTTCCTTCAGTTGACGGGAAGGGGGCTTCGCGAATGAACAGGAACGAGGATCGCGCGGGGCAGGCTTGGTCCCGTTCAGGCTCCCGGTTCGAGGGATCGACATCCGGTCGAAGGACCGGTTGAACCGGGTTTCCGCGATGCTTCACGTCCTCGTCGCCAAGGATCTTCGCCGCGCGTGGCGCAACCCGGTTCCGTACCTCATCCACCTCTGTCTGCCCCTCGTCATCACGGCTTTGCTCGGCATGGTCTTCGGTGGTGTGGGCCGGCAGAAGGGGGGTGGGTTGGGTAGGATCCGGGTGGTGATCGTCGACGAGGACGACTCGGCGGTGACGCGCCTGCTGCGGGGGGCCCTGAGCCAGGAGCAAGCCGCCCGGCATATCGAGGCGATCTTCCTGCCGCGGGACGAGGCGTTGCGCCGGGTGACGAACAACACCGTGGCCGCGGCGTTGATTCTTCCGGCGGATTTCACGCGGCGGTACCTCGTGGGCGGGGACCGGATCACCTTGGAACTCGTCAAGAATCCCGCGCAGCAATACCACCCGGCGATCGTCGAGGAAGCGGTCGGATTCGTGGTTTCGGCGTTGAACGTCGTGGCGCGGAACTTCCGTTCCGACCTGGCGGAGTGGCGGGCCGTGGTGACGCGGGATGGACCGTTGAATTACCGGGAAGTGGGGGACCTCGTGGTGAGGAGCGGCGAGAAGATCGAGCGGGTCTGGAAACGGCTCGACCCGATTCCGGTGGTCTACGAACGCGAAACGAAGCCGGACGCGGCCGATGGCGGAAGCGCGAGCGTTGCGGGGTTCAATCTCTTCGCGTACCTGCTGCCGGGACTGACCGCGATGTTCCTGTTGTTCCTCGCGGACGTGGCGATGCGGGACCTGCATCGGGAAGTCCGGTTCCGGACATTCGACCGTCTGAGCACCCTGCCGCCCGGCGTGGTGACGTTCGTGGGTTCCAAGGTCGTGTTCACCTTCGCGATTCTCGGCATCGGCTCTGTGATTCTTCTCGGGGGAGGTTCGCTGCTCTTCGGATTCCGTTGGCGTTCGCCGCTGGCCCTGATCGCGCTGGCGGCCGGGTTGTGCGTGTTTTCGGGCGGTCTGATGGCGGCGTTGAACGCGTGGGTCGGCGGCGAGAAGCGGGCGGATGTCATCAACACACTCGTCGGCATGGGCCTGGGGATGGCGGGGGGGTGCGCTTTTCCCGCGGAATCGCTGCCGGCCTTCCTCCGGAACCACGTGACGCCGTGGCTGCCGCCGAACTGGTTCCTTGAATCGGTGCGCGGCCTTCAGATCGAGGGCTACGCGGCCGGGGAATGGCCGCTTCAGGCGCTCCGGATGTTTGGCCTGGGCCTGATCCTGACCCTTCTCGCGGCGTGGCGTCTGCGGGGTGACCTCGGTCGGAGGGCGGGCCTGTGAGGCAAATCCTCGCGATCGGCCACAATGACCTCCGGTTGTTTCTCCGCAACCGGGCGATGTTCGTGTGGTTGTTCGCCATGCCGCTGGGGTTCGTCTACTTCATGGGGTTCGCCAACCGGGGTCCCGGCGGACCTTCGGTTCCCCGACCGACCGTGCTGGTGGACAACAAGGACGCGGGATTCCTGGGGGGAGCGTTCCTCGAGGAACTCGGCGCGCAGGGTCTTCGCGTGGTGGGTCCGACCAACGAGGCGGAGGCGAAACGCGGCATCAGGATTCCGGCCGATTTCACGTCGAACGTGGTGAGTGGCGCTCAGGGGCGCGTGGATTTCTTCGCGGTCGGAGCGTCGGATGATCCGGCGGCGCTGCTGGTCGAGGTGCGGTTGGCGCGCGCGATCCTGTCGCTCAACGGACATCTCCTCGAGGATGCGACCGGGCGCAGCGGCGCGGTTCCCACGGCGGAATCGCTCGCCGCGCTGAGGGCGCGAGAAGATCCGGTGGTGCTTGCGGCGACGCACGCGGGGCGGAAGCCCATTCCCACGGGATTCAACCTGTCGCTTCCGGGGGTGATGGTGATGTACCTGATGATGAACCTGCTGACCTTTGGCGGCGCGTCGATCGCCTGGGAGCGCCGGGCGGGAGTCCTGAAACGCATCGTCGTTCACCCCGTCACCCGCGGGTCGCTGATTGTCGGGAAGCTCTACGGACTGCTTCTTCTGGCGGGCGTTCAGGTCGCCTTCCTGCTCGTGTGCGGACGAGTGCTGTTCCGCGTGAACCTCGGGGATTCCTTCGTGGGGATCCTTTTGGTTTTGCTCGTCTATTCGTGGGTCGCCGCCTCGCTGGGAGTGTTGGTCGGCGGATGGGTGCGGTCCGAGGACAAGGTGGTGGGACTCTGTGTCTTGGCGGGCATGGTGATGGCGGCGTTGGGGGGATGCTGGTGGCCGTTGGAAGTCGTGCCGGACCCGATGAAGTTCGTGGCGTACTGCCTGCCCACGGGTTGGGCCCTGGACGCGCTCCATCAGCTGATCACGTTTGGCGCGGGCTTGGGCGCGGTGACGCGCGAGGTCGGGGTGCTGGCGCTTTTCGGCGTCGCCGCCAACGTCGCCGCCGTCCGGTGGTTCCGGGTCTGAGGCTGAGGCGGACCCATTCCGTGGGTCAGGCGGTTTGCCGGGGGCCGTCCCGGTAGGCGGCTTGGAAGTAAGCGAAGACCCCGGCGACGAGGAGGGCGAGGCCTCCCCAGAATGCGGACCAGCGGGTGCCCGTGGGACCGGAGCAAGCGGCCAGCCAAGCGCCGGTGCCCAGGTAGCCGAACAGGTTGCCGACACCCTGGGTGGCCAGCGAGAGCAGCGCCTGGGCCCGGGTGCGCCAGGAGGGATCGATGGTCTGGTTCAGGCAAATGGGGGCGGTGACGAAGAACAGGGTGAAGACGCAGCCGTGGAGGGCGATGCCGGGAAGGACGGCGAAACGTTCGTCGACGGCCATGAGAAGGTAGCGGAGCACGCCGAACGCGAGGCCGGCGCCGAGCATGCGTTTGGTTCCCCAACGGGCCGTCCATCCGGCCAGGGCGAACATGGCCAGGATTTCGGTGGCCTGCGCGAGGCCCATCCAGGCGCTCGTTCGGGTGAGACCCAGGTCCCTGAGATGCGATGGGGCGAAGGGATAGAAGGCGGCGAGGGGAATGGCGGCCAGACCGGCGGTCAGGAAGAGGGCTCGGTACTCGGGCCGGAGGAGGAGGCCCAGGGCGTCGAGGCCGAACCGTTCCCGGAGGCTGCGGACGCCCTGCGACGGCGGGGATGGGAGTTGGGGGATTCCGTGCGTGGTGGCCGCGAGCGCGAGCCAGCCCACCGCGGCGGTCCATCCGGCACGGGGCGACGCGTCGGCGTTCAATGCGCTGATGAGCAGGCAGCCGGCGATCCACCCGAACGTGCCGAAGGCGCGGACCGGACCGAATTCGCGGGCGGGTTCGCGGAGTCCGGCGAGGGCGACGGACGTGAGGAGGCTCCAGGTGGGTGTGGCGACGAGGGCCTGGATCTGGATGAGTCCGAGGACAACGGAGGCGGGCCATCGGGCGGCGATGGCGTGGGTCGCGAGCGCGCTTGCGACGGCGCTTCCCACCGAAACCCACCGCAGCACGACCAACGGCGAGGCGTGGCGGTCGGCGATCGCGCCGAACAGGAGCGGGGTGACGAGGGCGGCGATCGCGGAAGTGGCGAAGGCGAAGGAACGAAGTCCGCCGAAGCCGTGCGCTTCGAGGACCGGGCTGAGTGGGACGAACCACGCCGCCATGGCGATGGCATGAACGAAGAACAGCGCGGAGAAGCCGGTCTTGGGGGACGGCTCGGGAATGCGACGCACGGTGAGAGCACACACGACCCCCGCCAAACTACAAGCCCGCGACAAAACGATGGACAATTCGGGATCGCTCGAAGAGGAAGGGGGTATGAAACGCCGCCAGTTCCTCGCGTCTTCGGCCGTTGCCGGCGCCGGCTGCCTGATCGCCCCCAACCTTCGCCTTTTCGGCGCCGATGCCCCTTCCAACAAGCTCAACATCGCGCTGATCGGCGTCTGGGGGAGGGCACTGGCGCACTACAAGATGCTCGAGAACGAAAACGTCGTGGCGCTCTGCGACGTGAACGAGCGTCGGTTGGGCGAGGCGTCGGCCAAGTTCCCGAAAGCGAAGCACCACGTCGATTGGCGAAAATGCCTCGATCAAAAGGACATCGACGCGGTGGTCTGCTGCACGGCGGACCACACCCACGCGTTCGTCGCGAATTGGGCGATGAACCGCGGTCATCACGTCTACTGCGAGAAACCGCTGGCTTGCAGCGTCGAGGAGGCCCGCGTGGTCCGCGCCAATTACCTCAGGAACCGGACCAAGATCGCGACCCAGTGCGGAACCCAGCGGCACGAGTACGAGAACTTCAACCGGGTGCGCGAACTGATTCGCGACGGCGTGATCGGCGACCTGGAACAGGTCAGCGCGTGGGGCAACCGCCAGCTTCGGCGCCCGGGATACCTTCCCGCCTCGGGGGAACCGCCATCGAATTTTCACTACGACCTCTG
Organism: Limisphaerales bacterium; assembly: GCA_050250555.1. GTDB lineage: Bacteria > Verrucomicrobiota > Verrucomicrobiia > Limisphaerales > CAIMTB01 > CAIMTB01. Next base: position 18,934 of record JBFWOK010000083.1, on the reverse strand, counting down.
GGTCGGTCCGTCCCCGATGCACCCGTACAATCCGGATTACTTCTCCGGCGGCCCCGGCATGAACTGCCTTCAGTGGAACATGTATTGGGATTTCGGGACCGGGCAGGTGGGCGACATGGGGAGTCACACGATGGACATCGCGTGGAACGCGATCGACGCCGCGCTCCCGCTGACGGCGCAGGCGGCGGGCGAACCCTTCAACGCCGAGGTGAGTCCCGTGGCCCTGGAGATGCATTTCGAACATGCAGCGAACACCTGGCGTCCGCCCATCCGCGTTTCCTGGTACCAGGGCGGCGTGATGCCGGCCTCCCCCGCGCCGTGGGTCGACCTGACGAAGATCGGACACGGGGCGCTCTTCGAGGGGACCCGGGGCGCGCTCGTGTCGGACTTCAACGCGCGCCTCATCATCCCCAGCGGCAATGGAGCGGATCTGACCTACTACAAGCCGCGCGCGAAGGAGGCGCTGATTCCGCCGATGGGCAACTTCCAGCAGCAGTGGGTCAAGGCGTGCAAGGGGGATCTGAAGACCTCCTGCGACTTCGAGTACAGCGGGAACATGATGGAACAGATGATGCTGGGACTGGTGGCCTATCGGGTGGGAAAGAAGCTCACCTACGACGGCGCCACCGGACAGGTGACGGATGTTCCGGAAGCCAACGAGTTCCTGAAGCGGAAATACCGCGACGGTTGGACCCTGGACGGTTGAGCGGAGGCCGTCATGAATGCCCATCTCCAAGCCTGGTCGGTGTCTCCGGAAGCGTTTCCCGCGGATGGCTTTGTCTCGGACCGGATCGAGTACCTGCTTCAGTACGCGATTCTGGCGCCGTCGCCGCACAACACCCAGCCCTGGTTGTTCCGCATCAACACCAACGACGTGGAGATCCACGCGGATCTTCGGCGTCGGCTGAACGTGACGGACCGGGATGGGCGCGAGCTTTTCATGTCGTGCGCCGCCGCGCTGTTGAACCTTCGGATCGCGGCGGAGTACTTCGACCAGAAATGTTCGCTGGCGATCCTACCCGACCCGGCCCAACCGACCCTGGTGGCGAGGCTGACGCTTCACTCCGGCGGGGAGGCGAGCGCGGACGATGTGATCCTGTTTCCCGCGATCGTGGGACGCCGAACGAACCGCGAGGAGTTCGCCGCCGACCAGGTGCCCGAGGCGTTGATGGATGAGTTGGGGAACGCGGCCGTCAAGGAGGGAGCCTGGCTGGCCTTCGTCACCGGGGAGGAATCCAAGGAGGCGCTGGCGGGACTGATCGCGGAGGGCGACCGCAGGCAGTGGGCGAATCGGGAGTTCCGAGGGGAACTGGCGCGCTGGTTGCGGACGGACGGGCAGCATCAGGCCGACGGGATACCGACGGCGGAACTCGGTGTTGGGGATTGGCTGGCCTTCGCGGGGCCGGCGCTGGTGCGGAGTTTCGACCGCGGGGACCGGCTTGCGGCGAGGGATTCGGATCTCACCCGAAAATCGCCGCTGATCCTGGTGTTGGGGACGGACGAGGACCATCCCGCCGAGTGGGTGCGCGCGGGCCAGGCGATGCAGCGGGTGCTGTTGACCGCGCAGTCGCTGGGTTTGTCGGTGTCCCACCTGAACCAACCCGTCGAGGTGGGAGGATTGCGGGCGGACCTGGCGACGTTGGCGGGAAGGGAGGGGGCGTTTCCCCAGGTCCTCTTGCGGGTGGGGTATGGCAGGCCCGTGGCTCCGACCCCCCGCCGGGCCTTGAGGGATGTCGTGCTTTGCCAGGACCCCGCCAAGGCGCCGCCCCACTGAACCGGGGGCGCAGGGGCCTGGAGACGAGGGCCCGGGTGTGCTCGAACCCGAGTACCCAAGCGCGAAGGCGGCGGTGTGGATTCCACACCGCCGCCTTGTTCTGAAGAAAAACTCTTGAAGGACCACCGTACCGAGTCGGGGCCCTGTTTGGAGCGCGGGCCCGATCAGTCGGGCTTGTGGGCGCTGTGGCAAGCCTTGCAGTTGACCGCTTCCTTGAATTTCGCGAGTCCGTCGGCATCCCCGGCTTTCACCGACTTGGCCGCCTTCACGAGGGCCGCCGTCTTTTCCTCCCAGCTCTTCTGTTCGCCCTTGGGCGCCTTGTTCAAGGGGAGGGATTCGTAGTACTCGACCATCTTGGCGATGTCTTCCTTCGAGGCTTTGCCCTGGGAGACGCGCTTGCAGATGTTGTCCTCGCCCTTGTTGATGGCCTTCATGACCTCGGAGACCGTGTATTTCGGGGCCTTGTCCGCGCCCTGAACGAGCGACGTGGTGGCGTACGCGGCGAGGGCGATGGCGGCGAGGACGGTCAGACCGATGCGACGTTGATGCGTGGATTGGCTCATGGGAGTGGGAGCTGAATGCGGTTGGGATGTGGTGGGGTCGATGTTGTTGGTATGGTTATTTCGGAAGGGAAAGGGAAAGGGAAAGGGCGGGCGGCCGCTGGTCTGGTCATTCAGGCGGACTCAGTCCTTGTGCTTGGCGCTGGTGTTCCGCCGCATGGCGATGGCGTGCATGACGCGGATTGGACGCCCCGGATGACTCCAAGGAGGCGCACCGTTGTCGAGTTGGTTTTTCATGGGGAGCGTCAACGAGTTGCGACTCGCGCATTGGGTCCATGAACCCGAGGGGCATCACACGGAGGCGCGGAGGCACGGAGGGGGACGGAATCCATCCTCAAATCTCCGTGTCTCAGTGCCTCCGTGAGAGAAATCCGGTTCATGGAGAACGGAAGGTCAGTACCATTTCCGAAGCCGGATCTCGACGCCTGAATCGGAACCGACCTGCTGTCGGAAGGACTCGAGGTTGGCGAAGGTGCCGTCCTGGTTGCGGTAGTGGTAGGGGTACACCCAACGGGGGCGGAAATCGCGGACCGCGCTGGCGGCCTTCGCGACGGTCATCGTGAACGGGATGTTCATGCAGAGGAAGGCGACGTCGATTTCGGGAAGCGCGCGCATTTCCGGGACATCCTCCGTGTCGCCGCTGAAGTACAGGCGGCGTCCGCCGAGGGTGAGCACGTACCCGTTGCCCGCGCCCTTCGGGTGGTTCGCGTTGTAGGCGGGAACGGCTTCGACCTGAAGGTCGCCGAGGGAAGTCCAGTTGGTGGATTGCCCGTTGGCCAGCGGGACCGTCACGGCCCTGAGCGCGGCCGAGAGGCTGGAATAGACGGCCGCGGGCGCGACCAGGACGGTTGTCTCCTTGCGCAGCGCGGCGAGGGTGGCCGCGTTGAAATGATCACCATGGGAGTGGGTGACCAGGATGAGGTCGGGTTGGGGAACCCCCGCGTAGGGTGACGCGCCCCCCACGGGATCGATGTGGATGACCCGCCCGTTCCAGCCCACGACGACCGAAGCATGGTTGATCGGATGAATCACGGCGTCGCCCGCCGAGGTGGGGAGGTGGTCCCCGGTGAGGGCCGAGGAATCGGGCAGTTCCGTGGCCCGGTAGAATCGTGGTCCCGGGCCCGGATTGGCGGAATCGATATGCTCCATCGACGCGGCGCCGGCCAGCGTGGCCAGGGACGTCCATTCCGACAGAGTCTGGGACACTTCGACGCGGTACCGGCGCCCGGCTTCCCCGGACAACTTCAAGGAAAGCTCGCGGTTCGCCCGAAACGTCGCGTCGGTGAAGCGCAGGGAGGACTGGGCGGCCACGTTGAGGGCCAGTCCGGTCACGAGCGCCAGGACTCCGAGTCTCGTAAGTCGCCCATCGGGAAGATCTCCAAGGCGGAATTCGCGGCGTGTGGGGAACGGGGCGGGCGTTCGGTGTCGGTCCATGAGGCGGGAAATGTTCATGCCGGGTTCATGGGGTGACTTGGACGGTGGGGAGCATGCCGGGACGGTAGCCGAGTCCTTCCGACTTTCCAGTCGGCCATGAAGAAGCGTCGCGCCAACCGGGAGGCGCGGCGGGCGGGCCGCACCTCCGTCGGGGTTCATTCCGAAGCCGGGGTCGTTGCGGGGAGCAGGTACTTCCGTCGTTGCTCGGCGAACCCCTTCAGGCTCATGGAGCGCCGGGGCCCGCGGAAGCCCTGTTCCTCAATGTCCTGGGTGACTCCCTGGACGAACGCCTCATAGGGATAGAGACGGTGGGTGTCGGATTGGACGTCCTTCGCGATGGCTTTCTGCCACGACTCGGCGAGCGGTTGGAGGTTCTTCCAGTCCAGCCAGGTCGAGGCCATGTCGCGGACGAAACCGAGGTATCTCAGGCGCAGGGCGGGAACAGCGAGGAGTCGGCTGATGAGGGGTTTGTCCGGCGCGTCGGCTCCGAAAAGGGGATCGAGTTCGACGCCCTGAATCCGGTTGCCTCCGCCGAAGCCAGGACCTTCCGGCGCGCGAAACGTTTCATTGGCGTCGTGGGGAATGATGTGAAACCGACCCTGGACATCGAGGTAGAGATTGTAGTCGCTGGACCGGATCCAATAGCCGTCGCCGTTGATGAAGACATTCTCGAGCGCGATGAACTTGAGGGCGCCGTCCACATCGAGGATGGGAGCGAGCGCGGCTTCGAGATCCTTGGCGGGGGTTTCATTCAGCACCCGGCAGAGCCGCGCGAGCGCGGCCCAGGATTTGGGATCGTCCTTGGTCTTGAGATCGTAGACCTGTTTGTACGCGGCCGGGTCTTCGCCGAGGTACGCGAGGGAACCGCGGCCGCGGGGACTTCCCGGAACCTTCCAGCGGGCGCCTTTGGTGGTGTCGAATCGCTCCTTGATGAAGTCCGAATTGAACTGCTCGACGCTGACGTAGATGCCCCACGATTCGCCGTTGATGACGACCCGGACGTGGTTCGCCCGATGAGCGGGCAGGTACTGCCGCGCGACGTAGTAGTAGAGCGGTGTGCGGAGATAGGTGGGATCCGTGTGCGAATTGAGGAGATTCAGCGTCCTCGCTCCGCCGATCCTCTGGTCCTTGTGCGCGAAATCGACGGTGACGTTCAGGGACCGCTTGAGGCCCTCCGCGACCGTGAAGAACGACGAGGCTCCCCGGAAACGAACCCCGACGTCCGCGTAGGACTTCCCGTCGACGGTCAGCTTTGCGGGGACTTCCACGTCCGTGTGGTAGAAGTCGGCGAGTTCCTTCTCCCAGTCCTTGTTTTCGAACTCGAAGAAGAACGTGCGGACGACGCCGGGGTCGTAGAGCGGCGCGTCCGGGTGATTCGTGACGTCCGCGGGAGTGAGGTGCGGACCCGCCTGGGGTGCGGGCGCGCTGTCGTCGGCGCGGCGTCCGCCCGGAGGTCCAGGGCGGCGCGGTCCGCGGCCTTCCGCGACCTCCTGGGCCAGGAATTCCCGGGCGGCTTGGCGTTCGGCGGCGTTGAGGCGTTTGTCCCCGTCCTTGTCGAACCGGGGGACAAGTTCGCGATCGGCCTGGACCCCCATGGGCGGTCCACCGCCGCCGGGACCGCGGCCTGGCCCGGGTCGCCGGCCCGGACCGTCACCGGCGGGTTGGGCTGAGGCGGCGACGGCGGCGGCTAGAAGGGTGAACCAAGCGACAACCTCGAGGCACCACCGGGATCGTGCTGGCTTGGAACGTGCGGGGATGAAGGTCATGGGGAGTCGAGATTTCCGGGTTTCAGACACGCGTTGGGACCTTGAATCCGAGAGGCATCCCACGGAGGCGCGGAGGCACAGAGGGGGAACGAATCCGTCGTCGGATCTCCGTGTCTCAGTGCCTCCGTGAGGGAATCTCGGTTCATGGAGTGCCCGGGGGGAGACGTCCCGCGAGGTTCCAAGGTTACATCCGTGTTACAAACCGCCGAAACGATCGGACCCGCCCGTCTGCGAGGCTGCGGGGCCCTGGGATACGAGATGCGGGATGAGGGAAGCGGATCGGGCTCAGGTTCGTGAGCGAAACCGGGCGAAGGCGAGCAGGCCGAGTCCGAGGAACGCGACGACGCCGGTGGCGCCGGGTTCGGGAATCACGGTCAGGCCGAGGCTCCATTCGACGAGTTGTCCCAGGCCATTGGGGCTGAGATCGGCGACGTGAAGGGTCCAGACGCCGTTCGGACTGAGTCCGGCAAAACTGTCGAGCATAGCGTCGCGAGGGGATGTCGCGAGGACTTGGGACGGGTCCGCGGAACGTCCGTCCGGTTGCCAAGTTCCGGTCAGGCCGGCGGGCTCATCGGTCAGCGACAGGGGGGTTGTTTCGCTGCCGGTCGCCTGGATCCGATACGAATGGATGTCGGCGGCGGCCAGATCGCTGAAGGTGACGTCGAACCCGCTGTCTCCGTAGCCGGCGCTGAATCCGTCCCGTCGGCCGGCGCGGTTGAGAAGGACGGCGTAGCCCGAATCGTGGCTCAGGGTGACATGGAAATCGCCGTTGAACATGGGTTGATCGCCGAGGGGCGCGATCTGGACACGGACTTGAACGGACGTGATGACGCCGGAGATTCCGTTCACGACCTTTTCACTGGTCACTCCGACCGCGGAGGCGTCGGGCACGGCGAGGTGGATGGCGCCGAAGAATTTCTCCACGAGATCGCCCAGGAGGTTGTCGTCCCTGCGGCGTGGGAAAACGGAGTCGGTGATCCAGTGCGAAGGCGTGGGCGGGGTCCAGGATTCGGAGAGCCGCAGGGGGTTGGACGGGGAGCCGAGCAGACTGAACGCCGGGCCCGAGTCCGGCTCCGGCGCGGGTGTCGGAAGGAAGGCTTGGCTGGACGGTCCGGCGGCGAGGGCCAGGGCGAACGCCGCTTTCCCGAGGTGGGGCAGGAGACTGGGCGGGGGGCAGGCGGGCGATTTCATGGCGGACGATCGGTCACGGCTCGACGAGCCGATAGAATCTCGGGTCGGGTGCGGGCGTGTCGGCGAAATCGATCCGCCCGTTGTCGGCGGCTGTGACGGATCCAAGGACGCTCCACGGACCGGCGGGATCCGGCGCGGCCTGGACGACGTAATTGCGGCGGGCGATTCCCTGGAAGCGGAGGCGGACGACCGGCGGGGGGCCGGGATCGAGGACAATGGCCAGCGCATTGGGAGGTCCGTCCGTGGGCGCGATGAATGGACCCACGGTCACCGTTCCAGCGACCGGCGGGGCGTCGCCGTCGGTGATCCGGTAGCTGAAGGAATCCGTGTTGCCGGGTAGACCGCCGGCGGGGGGCTGGTAGATGAGCCAGGGCCCATCGCGGTAGACGGTTCCGCCGAGGGCTGACGCGCCGTCGAATCCGCTGAGCGCGAGGGCGTCGTAGTCCGGGTCGAGGTCGTTGCGCAGGAGTTGGCGGATGAGGATGTGGGCTGCTTCGCCGGGTCGTCGGGAAACGAGGTCGGCGGTGGCGCTGGGGGCTGAATTCTTCCAGCGGAGCACGACGGCCCAGAAGCCGGCCCGGAAATCGATCAGATCGTCCGGATGGAGATCGTTCGAGGCGATGGGTTGTCCGAGGGTGCCGACGACGGCGAAGCGGGCACCGCTGGTGGAACCGCCGCCGGAGGCGACGACGTGGGGGGTGACGGCGAGGTTCGGTGTGGCCGCGGCGGCGGTCGTGAGGGCGGCTGTGAGGGCCGAGAACCCGGCGGCGAGGCCGCGCAGCGTCGCACTCAGCGACGTGGCGGGTGCGCGGCCCGCGGTGGTGTTCGGACATCCGCGGAAGAGGCGAGCCCATTCCGTCCGGGGGAGGGTGGGACGCTTCATGGAGGGGGGGCCTGCGACTGGGTGAGGTTCGCGGCGGGTCGTTCACCGTCGTTCCAGAAGGTTTGACGGACAACCGCACCGTCCCTGAGTTCGACTTCGGCCTTCTGGGCGCCGCTTGGAAACCAGGCGCGGGAAGCGCCTTCGGGTTGGCCTCCGCGGAGTATGATTTCCTCGGCGAGAACCCCATTGGGATGCCACCGGCGGAAGGTGCCTTCGAGCTGCCCTTGCCGGGCGGTGCCTTCGGAAAGCCGGGTGCCGTCGGCATGCCACTTCTGGATCAGTCCTTCGCTGACGCCGTCGACGAAATGTTCGCGCACCTGGAGGACGCCGTTGGTGTGGAATCCCTCGGAGAGTCCGTTCAGGGCTCCGTCGGACACCTCGGATCGCGACTTCAGGGTGCCGTCCGGGTACGACTCGGTGATCCAACCGGCGAAGACCTGGTTGGTGTCCTCCCGGTAGACCAACCGCCCGTTGAGACGAACCAACCGGGAGGCATCCACGAGAAGCGGTTCGGGCGGTGCGGGTGGGACGGGCGATTCGCGTCGGAGGTAGGTCAGAACCGCCGCCGAGCCCACCAGGATCACCAAGGCCAGGAACCAGGCCAGGGGACGGCGACGACGATCATGGACCTGGGCCTGCATGGGTCACGTCAGCGGACGACCAGCCTGAAGAAGCGGGAGGAATCGGAGGTCTCGGCGGGACCGACCTGGGCCCGGATCGGGCGGACGTCCTGGGAGAGATAGGACCTGCGCTCGGGGGTGTCGGCGGCGTCGGAGGCGAGGGTGAAAGGAATTGTGATCCAGGATTTGGCGTCGTCGGAGGCTTGAATCGAGTACGTGCGACCCCGGATGGCGGTGAACTCAAGGAGGGAACGACCGGCGGAGGTGGACACGATCGCGAGCGCGAATCCGTCGGCGGGATCGAAGGCGTAAGTTCCCGCGAGGTATTCCTGAAGGTTGGTGAGTCCGTCGCGGTCATCATCCTGGTTGGGGAGGATGTCCTTGAGGGAACGTCCGCCGCCGGTGGCGGCGATGAGCGCCTCCTCCCAGGCATCGGGGATCCCGTCGCCGTCGGAGTCAATGCCCAGGGTCAGGTCGACGCGGGAATCGGCGCCGGGTTCGGTGAGGACCTTGGCGGCGCCGGTCATTTCGATGGGGAGATAGATGGTGGATCCGACGCGGACGCGCATTCGGAACGGGACGACCGGGCGGAGGGCGGACGGTTTGTAGAGATCGGCGGTGACGCCCGAGTCGAGGGGGATGGGAAGGCGGTAGTTGAAGCCGCCCTCCGAATTGGCGTCGGCGATGGCGGCGATGGACGAGCGCACGCCGGCGGCGCCGTCGATGTCGAGGATGACCTCGGCGCCGGGAGCGTTGAGGGGGTTTCCGAATTCGTCCCGGACCATGCCGAAGACGAGGTGGTGGGGAGCCGGCGGGAAGGCGACGACGGCGGCGGCGGCGGCCATGAAAATGGCGGCGAGGGCGGGTCGGCGCCACGTCGGGCGTGTGGGTGCTTGGATCCGGTTCATGGGTAGGAGAGGGAAGGGCTGGAACGATCAATTGCCCGAGTACGAGTAAGTCACGAAGTGGAGTTTGACGTCCTTGACCGTCCGGATGAAGCGGTCGAGGCCTTCGTTCGGATTGTTGAGCAGGGTTTGGCCTGGGATGACGAGCTTCCACTGGCTGTTCCAGACGGAGCGACCGACGAGCCTGTTGTTGGTGAACTGGGAGCGTTGGAGGGTTCCGCCGGGGCCGTAGAGTCCGGGGCTGAAGTACGACGCGCTCGACACGGGCCGGAACGCCTGGTGTTTGCGGAGGGCGAACAGGGGTTCCGAGAGCGAGTCGGCCGACTGATACTGCGCCTGGGTGGAGAATCCGGACGCGCCGATGTTGAACGGCATCGGGATGGCGAGGTCCTCGACGTTCCAGGTGCGGATCTCACGGGTGTCGCCGAGGGGCGGGCTGCGCATGGAATCGACGCCGACGGGAACCAGGTACACATACGGCGTGGCGGCGAGCGCGGTGGCGTCGAGGAACCACGAGGATGGTTCCGTCGCGGAACTCCCGCCGGCGCCGGTGACGGCGTTGGCGTTGGCCGAGGGGTTGTTCATGCCGCGGTAGCCTTCGAAAGCGACGCCGACGCCGAAGATCTTCGTGGCGAAGGAGCTTGGGCTGAAGGCGCTGTCGCCCGCGGCGAGGGGTTGTCCGAAGAGGTTGAGCCCGTCGGAGATGGTGGTTCCGAAGGTGAGGATGATGCCGGGGACGGGGAGTCCGGCGCCGGGATCGACCTGCATGCAGTAGCGCCGGACATCGGCGTCCTCGAGGATGTTGTCGGTGCGGGCCCGGTGGAGGATGTCCTTCCAGGCGGTGTCGCCTTCGGTGCCCGGGAGGATGCGGAGTTTTTCGGTGCGCAGGGAGACCGTGGTGCCGTAGGCGTCCGGGTTGTTGAAACCGAGACGGCCGCGGAGGACGCCCCAGTCGGCCTTCATTTCCGCGAGGGCGCTGGAGAGGCCGGGATCGCCGGTGTTGCTTCCGGCGAACTGGGGTTCGCCCTGACGGACCACGCCGAGGGCGCGCGAATTGATGATGCGGCGGACGAAATCCCGGCCGGCGGACGTGTTGAGAAGGCCGGTTTCGTAGTCGTACGCGTTGGCGGCGAGCAGGGAATACCGGGCCGAGAGGTCGAACAGGTTCTTGTAACGTTCGAGCTTCTCGTTGCGGAAGATTCGGAACGCGGCGTCGCGGGTGCGGTATCCCTGGATCACGGCGGAGGTTCGTTGGCGATGGATTTCGCGCTCGGCCTGGATGGTGTCGCCCGTGGCCAGGAGCGTTCGGACCTGGCGCTGGGCGTTGTCGTATTCGCGAAGGCGCTCGTTGACGGTCCACATGCGTTCCTGGATGTCACCGAGTTTGTTGCCGAGATCCTGGACCTGGCCGCGCAGTTCCTTTTCGCGCTCGAGGATATCGATCCCCCAGAAGTCCTCCTGGCGTTTGGTGGTGTTCACGCCGAGTTCGAGGGCCTTGACGACGGTGAACCGGATGAACGCCGCCGTCTCGAAACCGGCCTTGAGGGTGAGGCCGGCGGACTCGATCGCCGCGCGCCCGGCGAAGGTGAGGTCGCCGCCGCTCGCCACGCCGAAGATCGCGCTCTTGGGGATGGCTTCCGAGGCGGCGTAGCTGCCGTCGACGATGCTCTCGATCGTTGAGTCCTTGAACTTCTGGTAGATCTCGTCGGCGAACTTGACCTTCTCCAGGATCTCGTCGGCGATCAGTTGGCTGAGTTTGATGCCCCAGACTTTACCGAAGGTTTCGACGTCGGCTTCGAAGACCGCGACCGACTTGTTGAGGACGACGAGGTCGCCGGCGAGGTCGTTGATTTCGTGGCGGAGCCGGATATGGGCGAGGATCTGGGCCGAGATGGCCTGCTGGATCTTGCCGGGCGAGTAACGTCGGCTGGCCCACGTGGAGGGTTTCTCGGCGAACCCATGGGGACCGATGTTGTAGGTGAGGTTGGTGATCGTCCGGAAGTTGATGTTGGTGTAGTGCTTGTCGACCCAGTCGGAGGGGAGATCCAGGAGGGGGATTTCCCAGGTCGTGGTGTTGGAATAGCTCCAGACCTCGGGGAACTCGGTCTCCGGGAGGTCGACATAGGAATAGTGAATGAGGTCGGGACCGGCGTAGCCCTGCTTGTAGAGTTTGCCGGGTCCGATGTCGTCGGGGTAGGGGGTCCCGTAGAGTTCGATCAGCGCGATCTCGTACGCGCGCTCCTGCTGGGCGACCTGGGTCTGGAACGCGGTCAGGGAGTCCTGTTCCGACCGCATGAGTCGCGTGACGTCCTTGGCGTCGTCGAAGGCGGCGACCGCGTTTTTCAGGGAGGCGGTCGCGCGGTCGTAGATCTGTTCGAAGTGCGTTCCGGAGCTTGGGCCCACAACGACGTTCGGGTTGATGTCGAAGGCGAGGCCGTCCTCGGGCACTCCGAGGGGCGAGAGGCCGCCTTCGGCGTTTTCAAGGGATTCCTGGAGGCCGTTGGCGATCAGCGCGAGTTCCTTGAGTTCGGGGACCGTGGTTCGATCGACCTTCTGGATTCCCTCGTGGGTGGGGATGGGATCGATGTCGGGCAGGATGGCGTTTCCGACGACCCAGTTGAGGTACGCGCCCTGGCCGACGCGGGTGGCCCAATGATCCAGACCCCAGTACCGGGTGGGGTTGTTGGTGCTTCCGTCGGCGGCGGAGAGGTAATGGCGCTGGGTGTTGGAACGGGTCGGGGAGAAGTGTTCCCATCCGCTCTTGGAGATCGATTCGTAGTCCTTGCGCCAGGTCAGGTCGAAGATCTGGCGACCCGCGCGGGCGGTGGCGGCGGCGGCCGACGCGAATTTGCGTTCGTCGAGGTAATCGACGGACACGGGTTGGCCGAGGACATTGACGGCCTCGATGCGGGGAACCCAGTCGAAATAGGTGTTGAGGAGCAGGGAGTAGTAGCCCTTCAGCGCGGTGAGGTAATGGCCGTAGGCGTCGCCGTGTCCCTGCGGGAACATGCGGGCGGCGTCCTCGGCGTCGATGATGCCGTCGGGCGAGCGGTTCGGGTTTTCCTGGATGTTGTAATTGATGGCGTAGACGACCTCGCCGGCGTCGATGCCGCGGGTGTAATTCCAAACGAGGCGGTTGTACACCGGGGTGATCTCGACGCCCGGCAGGAAGAAGTCGTCGCGTCCACGGAGGAGCGCGAGTTCCTCTTCGAGGAGCGAGGCCTGCTGGCCGCGGAAGGCGAAGAGGGAGGTGGCGATGTCGCCGTAGGTGTTGTTGGCGGTTCCGATGCCGATGGTGGGGTTGGCGGCGTCGGCCCAGGCCTCGTTGCCGAGCATCATGTACAGGTCGTTGATGTAGCCGGCGGCGAGGAGGAGGGCGTCGTTGGCGGGACCGTAATTGAAGCCGGCCTCGATGCTGAGGAAGCGCCCTCGGCGGATGACGGTCTCGTAGATCTCGATCAGACCGTAGTTGTTGATCGTGTCGATGTTGAGGGCGACGTCCCCCTCCCAGCGTCGGCCGGCCTGGGTGATGATGCTGACGTCGGTGTTGACGCGGTTGTTGAAGAGGTCGTTGACGCGCTGGTTGAACGGGTTGATGCCCTTGAGCACGCGTTTGATCCAGCCTTCGGCCAACGCCGGGCGCGTCCATTCCGACCAATCGCTGTCGGTCGGGTTGAGAACGAAGCGCGGATGGGCCGGGTCGATGGGCCGGTAGCGCATGACGACGTAGTTGTCGCCGAGGGCTTGGACGCCGGCTCCGCCGAGCGAATAGCGGGGGATGTCGACGTCGATCGCGGTCAGGGGGATGTAGCGGGACATCGACGCGTCGATCTCGGGCGGGAATCCGTCGACCGGGGCGGCGATCTTCCATTCGTACTCGTACTCGGCGAAGCGTCCGGCGAGGTCGCCGGTGTGCTGGAACGTGACGATCTCGCTGAGCGGGTTGGGGGATTCGATGATCTTGAGTTCGCCGCGGTAGAGTTCGCCGCCGACCTTGAAGATGTGCATCTGGATCGGGTCGCCCGGTTCGGTGAAGGCCGTGCCGGTCGCTTCCAGCAGGGTGACGTAGCCGGAGCCGGGGCCGGTCGCGCTGATCGCGTAGGAATCGACCGCGGTGTTGTCACTGTGGACGTCGGCCAGGGCGCCGACGCCGATGGAGACGGTGAGCGCGGGATCCGGGACGTAGGTGCCGGGTTTGTTGGGCAGGTCTTCGTGGAACGTCTCGACATCGGTTGCGAGGGCGGCGACGAGGTTGGTCCACTTGGGGTAGTTCTCGGTGTCCGCCGTGGGGCAGAGGTCGAAGACCGCCTGGAGGTCGGATCCGCGGAGGACATTGAGCAGCAGGTAGCTTTCGCCGAGGAGTTCCTCCTTGTACTGGCCGATCAGGACGAGGCTGCCCTTGTCGCTGAGGTTGGGGTCGATGAAGACCCGGTCGATGAGGTGCGGCGGGAGGAGGGGGAAGAAGGTCTTGCCCTGGTAATTCTCGGTTTTGATGCCGGCCGGGATCTTGTCCTCGAACTGGTTCGTGATGGCGACGGTTTTGGCGCGGGTGGGATCGTGGAGGACGGCGCTGAGGCGGGGCGCCGAGACATCCTGGGCGATGGACTGCTGGTAGTAGATGTGGGCCGTCTTGAAGTCGCGGACACCGGGCAGGTTGAAGGCGGGTTTGGCCAGCGTGCCACCGTAGGGGAGGGTGGGCAGGGGTTTCGAACCGTCCTTGGGATCGCGGACGGGCCAGTACGGTCGGTAGACGATGTCGAGGGAGTCGGTGTCCTTGGAACCGGGTTCCCCGACGTACGAGCCGGTGTCGGCGTCGTAGCGCCGGAGGTAGGGGACGATGCTGCCGGCGGGGGGCGGGGAATCGACGCCGGGCCACGCGAAGGACGGCAGGGTTTTGTAGTAGTACCGCAGGGTGAAGCTGTTCGACGGGGTCGGAGAGAGTCCGAGGAACGGCGGGCGGTTCGTGAAATTGATGATGCTGCCGGTGTAGCTGTTGGTGCTCAGGATCGACTGGCGGGCCTGGGTGACCTGGAGTCCTCCGACGACCACGCTGAGGGAAAGCGTGTTGGTGACGCGGGTCTGCTCGTAGAGATCGCGGACGACCAGTTCGATGGTGGACGATCCGACGTCGGCGGCCTGGGGGGTCCCATGGAGTGTCATCCCGGACACGGTGAGCCAGGCGGGAGCTCCGGAGACGAGCAGGGAGAGGAACTCGTCCTGGCGCGAGGCGTGGACGCCGAACAGGAACGATTGCCCGACGACGGCGGTGGCCGAGGTCAGCGGGGAGAAGGAATCCGTGGCCTGATCGTAGGTGCCGGCCTCGAGGGCGGGGACGCCGGAGTGAAGGCCGCGGTAGACCCAGAAATCCTCTTTTCGATCCCGGTAGGTGAACCGGATGTAGTTCGAGTAGGTGCCGGAGGCCGTCTCGGTCGACCAACCGCCTGGAAGGTCGCCGTCGCCGCCGGTGGGTTCGCTGTTGTAATTCACGGCGAGGTCGCCGCTTCCCTCGACGGGTTTCGGGAGGAATTGGAGGGGGGGTGGAGGCTGGAGTTTGGCGCCCGCGGGGACGACGTAGTCGAAGACGTAGCCGGACTCGGGTTTTTCGCGGAGGACCTTGAACACCGCCATGGAGGGGCGGAGGTCGGAGTCGGTGAAATGAACGAGGACGTACGGGTGGGAGGAGTAATCGGGGCCGGACGTGATATTGAGGTCGTCGCGGGTGGCGTAGGGCGTTCCGCCGGACATGAGGGCGTGTTCCTCGTTGGGATTGTAGCCGTCGAGCGAGCGGTCGTTCCTGGCGTAGATGGTTCCGAGGCTTTCGATCGCCTGGATCTCGGAGCCGCCGAGGAGGCTGGCGAGGACGATTTCGCGGGACGCGGCGGGCCATTGGATCGTGTAGTGCCCGACAACGGAGGGCCAATGGACGGAACTGAAGCCGAGGAGGTTGTTGCCGGCGTTGGGGCCGGCGGAGGCGGTGTTGGTCCGGAACCACCAGACTTCCAACTCATTGGCGCCGGGGATGGCGTTGACGGGGATGATGGCTCCCAGGTTCGCGGCCTCGAATCCCTGCGTGAGCGGATCGATGTAGGCATCGACGTTGTACGAGGTTCCCACCGGGCGATGGATGTGGCCGGCGACGTAGGTGGGACCGTCGGCGACGTCGGTTTCCACGGGTGGCGGGATTCGCGCGCCGACGTCGACGGAGGCCCTCACGACGCGCGGAGCGGAGAGCAGGAAGTCCGCGGGCCAATCGAAGCGCTGGGTGGCCGAATTCCAGGCGGACAGATTGCGGGCGACGAGTTCGGCGGATTCGGCGACGTTGCCGCCGACGAAATTCGTGGTCAGGAGGCTGGTGTCGAGCCAGGAGAAGACGCGTTCAAAGGCGATGTTCTCACCGGACGCGTAGCGGAGGAGGGTGCGGTGGACGGGGTACTGCGGGTCGAGCCAGGTGTAGAACTTGAAGTCCGAGGTGAATTTCGCGCGGGGCCGGTCGAGAAGATCCTGGTACTCGATGTTGGGCGCGTTTTCGGGTCGGAGCAGGACGGCGGTCTGGGAGGCTTCGTCCTCGCTGGCGGCCTCGGGGCGGACGTAGTGGCTGTAGCGGGAGACATCGGTGGGCCAGACGAGGCGGTAGCGTCCGAAGTGTTTGGGCCATTTGAGTCCGGCTTCGCCCTCCTCCATCCAGTGGATGAGGAAATCGTTCAGATTGAAGGTCTCGCGGGTCGCGTAGAGGAGGCTTCGCGCGTCGCCTTCGAAGGAGTGTTGGTAGGAGTACCGCGCGCCGAACGCGGATTGGATGGGTTCGGGGAAGAGCAGGGCGATGTCGCCGTCGGCGGGAGGGATGACGCGTTCGCCGAGTTCGACGGTGACGTCCTCGGGGACGGGTTGTTTGGTGACGTCGACGATTTCGGTGCCGAGCGGGATGTAGGTTTCGCCGTCGGAACGGAGGTCGCCGAGCAGTTCGACGAAGACGCGGCCTTCGGCGTTGTAGGCGTAGATGCTGCCCTGCTGCTGCTCGTACCACATGGTACGGAGTTCGCTGAGGGCCTGTTGATTGTTTCCGTCGGTGGGGCTGGTGGAGCCGACGCCCTCGAACTCCTCGGTGACGGTGCGGGGGAAGCTGTTGTTGTAGACGATGTTGACGGCGCCGATGCGGGCGGTGGGGACGAGGATGGCTTTGCCGGTGTTTTGGAAGCCCTTCTGGGTCCAGTACATCTTGCGGGGCGTCTTGGCGGGGCTTCCTGAGACGACGTACTGCTCGGTGAAGAGGAGGAAGATGTTGGCGCCGTTGGTCTCGTAACTGGCGGGGCCGTTGGGGTTGACGTAGCCGGCGGGCTTGTTGGCCGCGGTGTACGGAGTGGCCTTGCGCCAGGTGATGAAGATGGGGCCCGGTTGAATGGCGTAGAGGAGGCGGGCGTGGCGGCTCCAGTAGTAGCCGGAATTGGAGTGGTTGTTGGTGGTGTAGGGTTCGGGGAGCCAGTAGGTGGCGAGGTCGGCGGGTGGGAGGATGACGCCGCGTTCGTCCTTGATGGGGGTGGGGACGACGGAGCCGAAGGAGAAGGAGACATCGCGGCTGAGGAATGGGGCGCCGACCTGGGCGCGTCGGAGGACGATGACGACCTGGTTGGCGCTGACGCCGCGGGGGAGATCCATCTCACTGGCGACGGCGCCGGAGAACGGGGTGGTTCCGGCGTTGAGGACGGTGGAGTTGCTGACGGTCTGCCATTGGGTCTGGGTGAGGCCGGGAACGGCGCCGAAGGACATGTGCCCGCGGAACTGCCCGCCGGTGGGAGGCGTGAAGACTCCCGTGGACTCATTGCCGGTGGGCTGGCGTCCGTCCGATCCAAGTGGTGTTCCCACGGTGGTGGAAATCGGGACGCCGGCGCGCGACTGGTAGTTGATCCAGGTTTCGCCTTCGTGGGTGCGGCGATACTGGATCGGGAGGGCCACCTGGGCGGTGGCCGCGAGCGGGAGGAAGCCAGCGGCCAGGGCGAGCAGGAGCGCGCCCGGCAGGGGACGGAAATGCCGGTTCATAAGCGGGATCACTCAATCACTGAACGCGCATGATGTAGGCGAGGGCGTAGTACGGCGGGCGGTTTTCGTGGGCGCCATTGCCGCCTGTGTTGAAGGTGCTCATGTCGCGGTACCAGATGTACCGATTGTCGCCGTCGGTGTCCCCGGATCCTTGAAGATTGTTGCCGACAAAAGTCTCGGGGTAGTTGTTGCTCCCATAATTCTCGATGAAGAAACCGTCCTGGTAAGAATGGCTGTGGGCCGGGATCTGATTGACGGTCAGCGTGACGAAGTTGGCGCCGCCCGTGGCGCCTTGGCCGTAGCTGCTGCCCGCGCCGACGACGAATCGGTCACGGAGGTCGGGTGTGGTTCGGCCGTTGACCGTGCCGCCGTTGCAGAGGGCCCAGCCGGCCGGGATCTGGTTCAGGGCGCCCGACCAGAGGATGATCCCTCCGAGGGGAATGGTGCCATACCCGTTGAAGGTGCTGGGGCTCGCGACGGTGAGGTTTCCATTGACCTGCATGTTGCCGGTGAACGTCTGGTTGCCGGCGTTCAGTTTGGGGATGTTCCCGGAAAGGCGGGCGTCCGCGACGGTGCCGGTGGTCACCTGATTCCCATTGAGCGCTGTCAGGCCGGCGCCGTTGCCGGTGAAGCTGGTCGCACCCACCGGTCCGGCGACCGTCACGGCGTTGCCTGTGGCGGTGATGAGGTCGGCCCCGGTATCCTGCACGAGGCGCACGGCGTTCTGCGCGAGGAAGGCGTAGGGCGAACTGATTAGGCGGAGGCGGGGGAGGATGTTGACGTCGGCGCCACCGGATCCGATGCCCTTCACCGTGACCCCGACGAAGCGGTCCGAGGCGGTGGCCCCCTTGAAGATCGTGGAGAGGACGGGGTGGGGCTCGATCCCGACCGCGGCACCCTCGCCAAGGAGCACGCTGAAGTAGCCCTTGTCGACGGTGACGGTCTGCTGCTCCGACCATTTGAGTTCGCCCGCGGACTGATCGTCGTAGATGCGGAAGATGACGTCGTAGTTCTTGGGCGCGGTGTTGCCGAGGGCGGTGCCGGCGCCGTCGACGAGAAAGCCCTGGTAGGTCATCCGTTCGGGAGGCGCGGGGACGGCCTGGGCCAGTGCGCGGGGTGAAGCCGCGGCAAGGCCAAGGCAGGCGCCGACGGCTGCGACGAGAGTGGCGAGACGCTGGGTGCCACGGTTTTGGAGGCGGGGTTTCATGGGCATGGGCATGGGCATGGGCTTGGACGAGTGGGGGACGGGTCTCAGGGAACCTGGGTCAGGGTGGCGATTTCGGAAATGCGGTTGAGGCTGAAAGCCCCGCGAACCTCGAAGGTGCGGGTGTCGAAAGTGTTGCCGGGCCGGGCCAGGCCGAGGACGCGGATCGTCTCGGTGTAGTCGCCGGTCAGGCTGAGTCCGGCGGTGACGCGGCTGAGGAAGTCCTCGACGGGCGGGGTCACGGCGAGGGTGATTTCGCGTACGACGGTGTAGGATTCGGAGCCCTGGGGAAGTTCGTTCCGGAAACGGGTGTCGAGGTTGTCGTGATCGGGATGGTAGGTGTGGAGGAAGGGGTTGGACGCCTGATTGTCGAAGGAGTTCGTGATGCGGGTGCTGACGGTGGCGCCCTGGACGAGATTGCCGTCGAAAGCCCAGCCTCCGTTGGCCTCGGACCAGGGCAGGTGACTGGCGCTGATGCGGCGGGATTCGGCGATGAGATTGCGGTTCAGCGGCGCCTCCTGGGCGCTGAGGATGCGGTTCGAGATGGCGTTGTAACCGTGGTA
>JBFWOK010000082.1:0-30017 GCA_050250555.1 Limisphaerales bacterium | reverse complement strand
CACCTTGAGCGCAGCCATCCTCGGATCCGACGGACAGGAACTCGGCATCGTCGAAGGAACCCTTCGGCTCGGCCGTTTCCTCCGGTTCGCGGATCATTTCCCCACCGTGCCGAGTCTGCGTCTGCAGGTCCTCGATGGCGCGCGTCGTGTGATCCTGTCGACCCTTCCGGACCCCGCATCGGAATTCGGCCCGGCGAATGACGAGCCCCCGGAAACTCCATCGAGCGGCCCGGCGCGAATCTTCGTCGCGCCGCGGGCGGTCGTGGACGGCATCGAGCGCCCCGCCCGATTGACTTCGCGGACTTTCACGGCCAGCCGATTGCTCCGCGATCCTTGGACGATCCTCGCGCAGCAGGACATCGCGGCGATCCGGGCGGCGGCCCGCCGCCAACTCCTGGTCCTGGCCGCCTGCCTGGCGCTCGTCGTCGCCGGACTCCTCGCGTCCTCCGGCTTTCTCGCGAGTCATCTCACCGAACCCCTGGAACGCCTGGTCCGTTGGAGCCGGGATCTCGCGACCGAAAACGTATCCGTCTGCCACCTTCCTCCCCGCACCTCCATCGCCGAGATCACCGACCTCCGGGATCATCTCCGGGCGATGGCCGCCCGCCTCCAGCTGGCGTACGGCGACCTCCAGCGGGCCCAGGAGGTGTTGCTCGAAGCCCATGACCAACTGGAGGCCCGCGTCGCGGATCGGACCCGCAAACTTCGGGAAACGATCAGCGTCCTCCGCGAAGAGGCCGAGGAGCGTTCGCGCGCCCTAAGCGCCCTCGAGGAGGCCAACCTCCGGTTGCGGGAAAGCTCCCGCGATGCCCAGCGAATCGCCCGCGAAGCCGCCGACGCAAGCCTCGCCAAAAGCCGGTTCCTCGCCGCGACGAGCGTCGAGATTCGGACCCCGCTGACCGCGATCGTCGGGTTGGCCCACCTGCTTCTCGACAGTTCGCCCCCGCCGGATCAACGCGACTACGTCGCGCTCATCCGCGACCGCGGCGTCGCCCTCCTCGCCCTCCTCGACGACATCATCGACCTTTCGAACATCGCGACCTCGCGACTTCGGCTCGAACCCGCCGAGTTCGATCTCGTGCCCCTCGTCGAGGACGTGGCCGCGGCCTTCGCGCCCCGCGCCCACGAAAAGGGACTCGAACTCGTCTGCGCCATCGATCCGGGCGTCCCTCCCAGACTCGTCGGCGACGCGGGCCGCGTCCGACAGATCCTGACCCACCTCGCCGGCAACGCGGTCAAATTCACCGACCAGGGCAGCGTCCAGATCCGCGTCCACCTCGCCCACGCCTCCGAGGGAACCGCCACCCTCCGATTCACGTTCGCCGACACCGGTGTCGGCATTCCTCTCGACGCGCTTCCCACCCTGTTCACGCCGTTCACCAGCGCCGGCGCCGCCACCGTCCGCCGCCAGGGCGGCACCGGCCTTGGCCTCGCCATCTCCAAGGAACTGGCCGGCCTGATGCACGGCTCGCTCGGAGTCGAAAGCGATCCGGGTCGAGGGTCCACCTTCTGGGTGATCCTCCCGCTCCAGCTTCCCACGCCACCCTCGGATCCCCCCGCCGTGGTGGCGTCCCACCCTGACCCCGGTCTTGAAGGCATCCGGGTGCTCGTGGTCGACCCCTTCCCCGCCAGCCGCGTCGCCACCACAACCCTTCTCCATTCCTGGGGCTGCGACACCGACTTCGCCGCCGACACCCATTCCGCCCTTCTTGTCCTCACGTCGCCCCCGAACCAGAAAGGCTTCGACGTCGTCCTCGTGGATCAGTCAACCCCAGGGGTCGCCTCCGGCGAATTCGCCCGTTCGATCCGCGCCCGCCCCGAACTGCGGACGGTCCGATTCATCCTGATGACCCGGCACGGTTCCGGGATCGAAACCGCTTCCACCCCGGGGCAGGGTCACCCCGCCATCCAGGAGAAGTTCTTCGTCCAGTGGATCCCGAAACCCGTCCGCCAAGCCACCCTGCGGGCCGCGGTCGGACGCGCGGACGCACAATCCCAGGACCCCTCCGAGCATCCCGGTCTCGCGAAATCCTGAGGGTCCCGCCGGACGCCGATCCGGAGCCTGCTCCGACCTTCGCGGGTTCCTTTGGAGAGTGCGGTGCTCCGCAACGCTTTCGTTGGGTGGGGCTCGCTAGGCCCCGGCGCTCCGTGTCAATCCAAAGCGGCGCCGAGCGCCGCATCTTCAGATAGGGAGAACGAAGGGACGGGTCTCTTGTCGCTCCCGAAATCCCCGAATCCCCGAATTTGATATCCGCCGCCCAACCTCCGACAATGCCCCCCCGGGCGCCCCGAGGCGCTCCCCGCCGATTCATGCCGATCCCGACCACCATCGACCTGCCCCGGTTCCCGCCCATCCGGATCCTCCACGACGACCCGAACTACCTCGCCATCGACAAACCGGCCGGCGCCTTGTGCACGCTCGCCGGCTCCAATTCCACATCCCCAGCCCTCGACGCGGCCCTCGAATTGTCCGTCGTCCGGGGCGACTCCTGGGCGAAGGAACGAGGATTGAAGATCCTTCGCCTCGCCCAGGTCCTCGAACCCGCGACGAGCGGGATCCTCCTCTTTTCGCGTTCGGTCGGAAACCGCCTCGATCTGGCCCGCGTCCTCGAGGATCGCCGGACCCTCCGCGAATTCCTCGCCGTCGTCGGCGGGAAACCGCCACGCCGCCGCTGGACGTGCTGCCTGAAAATCCGCCCGGACCCCGCCCGGCCCGATCGGGTTCTCACCCACCCCAGCCAGGGCCTCTTCGCGGAAACCGTCTTCGAAGTGATCGGACACGGGGATGGCATGGCGCTTGTCCTCGCCCGCATCAGGACCGACCGCCAACACCAGATTCGGGCGCACCTCGCCGCGTCCGGGGTTCCCATCCTCGGCGACACCCTCTACGGGTTCGGTCGGAGCGCCTCCCGCGGACAGCCCGGCGCGCTTCCGGCGGCGGATTCACGGCCGACCCGTGGACATCCCTCGGAACTCGCGCTTCGCGCCGTCCGGCTCGCCTTCGTCTGCCCGATCACCCGCGAACCCGTCGACATCCAGGCTCCCATCTCCGAATTCCTCGCAACGTACGGGTTCGACGCCGCCGATGAAAACGACGCCCACGGGACCGACGAGATTCCCGAAGGGACCGATTGAACCCGAGGCGTGCGCGCCGCCCGACCTCACTTTGTTTCACTTCGCTTCGCTTCACTTCACCGCGCCCGGCGTCCCCAACCCCGTCCCGCTTCGCCGCTCAACCCGATCGATGCAACTCGACCTCCCCCAAGGCCTCCGTCGCGTCCTCGAGACCGAACCGACCCTTCGCCGCGCGTACGTCGTCGGCGGCTGCGTCCGCGACGCGATCCTCGGGGAACCCCTGAAGGACATCGACGTCGAGGTGTTCGGCGTCGACTACGAGGAACTCGCGGCCGCGCTTCGGAAGCACGGACGCGTCGATCTCGTCGGGCGGTCGTTCGGGGTCGCGAAGGTCTCGTTCGAAGGCGCGACCTACGATTTCAGCGTCCCCAGGCGCGATTCGAAATCAGGGCGGGGCCACCGCGGATTCGACATCGAATTCGACCCCGCCATCTCGCCGAAGGACGCCGCCGCCCGCCGCGATTTCACGATCAATTCGATGATGCTCGATCCGCGCACGGGAGAATTGCTCGATCCCTTTGGCGGACGATCCGACCTCGAACGACGCATTCTTCGGCACACGAGTTCCGCCTTCGATGAAGACCCCCTTCGCGTGCTCCGCGGCATGCAGTTCGCCGCGCGCTTCGAGCTGACGCCGGCGCCCGAAACCATCGAACGCTGCCAGGCCATGGTCGCCGGCTATTCCGAGCTGCCGGCCGAACGGGTCCGCGAGGAATGGTTCAAGTGGGCGGCGCGCGGAACCCTGCCGTCGGCCGGCCTCCGCTTCCTCGAAGCTTCCCACTGGCTCGCGCATTTCCCCGAGATCGCCGCCATTCGCGGAGTTCCCCAGGACCCGGAATGGCACCCCGAAGGCGACGTCTTCGAACACACCCTCCACGCGCTCGACGCCCTCGCGCGTTTGCCCGAATGGCGCTCCGCCCCGGAACCGACCCGCATCGTCCTCGCCTTCGCCGTCCTCACCCACGACCTGGGCAAGGCGACGCGAACCGAGACCGCCGAACGCCACGGGCGCCCGCGCATCATCTCGCCGGGACACGAGATCGAAAGCGCGCGACTCGCCGAATCCTTCCTGACCCGGATCCAGGCGCCCCACGCCATCGCCCAGCGCGTCATTCCCCTGGTGGCCCATCACATGGCCTATTTCGAGGAGCCCACCGATCGCGCCGTCCGAAGACTCGCCCGCCGCCTCCAGCCGGAGACCCTCCAGACACTCGGGATCCTGATGACCGCCGACGCGTCGGGCCGCCCACCGCTCCCGGCCAGGGTCCCCGACGCCGTCACCGCCCTGCTCGCGGGCGCGGAGAGATTGCGCCTCGCCGACGCCGCCCCCCGGCCGATCCTCCTGGGACGACACCTTCTCGCCCTGGGACTGTCCCCCGGACCCGCGATCGGCCGTTGGACCCACGCCGCCTTCGAGGCCCAGCTCGACGGACTGTTCCAAAGCCTCGACGGCGCCCATGCGTGGCTGGCCGGACAATCCGAGTTCCCCGCGTCCGCCCGCGAACTCGCCCACGTCCGCGCCCGCGCGTCCCAACCCACCGACGAAGCCCCGGATTCCGCCCCGTGAACCGCCCGGGACCGTCGGCGCCCACGCGGTCGGGCGCGCGGTCAGAATGGCTCGTCGTCCGGATCCAAGTCCCCGCCCTCGGAAGCCCCCTTGGGATCAGCCCATCCGCCACCCCAGGCCGCCTTCGGACGGAGATTCCAGGTGTCGAGCAACTCGTCGGGGATCTCCGAAAGAAAGCGGGACGGCGAGAGAAGTGACACGCCCTGGCTCTGGGTGTGGCGCAACAGCGGATACGACAGGTACAACTCGTCCTTGGCCCGCGTCACCGCGACGTAGAACAGCCGTCGCTCCTCCTCGATCGCGGAATCATCCTCCAACGAGCGCGCCGAAGGAAAGAGCCCGTCGCAAAGCATGATCGCGAACACGACGCCGAACTCGAGGCCCTTGGACTGGTGGACGCTCGACAGCCGGACCCGATCGTCGTCCCCGCGTTTCGCTTCCTTCTCGGCCTCGGCGTCCATGTTGTTCAGCAGCGACAACTGGGTCAGGAACTCGGTCAGCGACTCGAACTGTCCCGCGTACACCGCCAGCTGGTTGAGGTCCTCGAGCCGTTGATCCGCGTTGGCGAACGTCGCGCGGGCGTGGTCCTTGTAAAAAGCCTCCAGCACCAGCCGGATCATCGGTCCGGGCCGTCCAGCGACCGCCGGATCCCCGAGCTGGGCGACGGTGACCGCCACGCCGGCCCAGGCCGCCGCGGCCTTCTTCGGCGCCACCCCCGCGGCGGCCATGAGCAGGGGAGCCACGGGAACGGCGGTGTTGCCTCCGGACCCGTCCGCGCGGGCGCGGGCCTCCACGAATGCCGCCCACAACTTCTCGGCGGCCTTGGGTCCGATCCCCGGAAGCAGCAGCGCCACGCGCTTGAAGGCGAGTTCGTCGTTGGGATTCGCCGACAACTTCAGCCACGCGGTGACGTCCTTGATGTGGGCCTGTTCGAAGAACCGGATGCCGCTCGTGATGACGAACGGGATGTTCCGCCGCGTGAATTCGAGCTGCACCTCCAGCGCGTGGAAATGGGAGCGGTACAGCACCGCGATCTCGGACAGCGCCACGCCCTCCTCGTGGGCCTCAACCACCCGCTGCCCGACGAACGCCGCCTGCTGTTGCGCGTCCTCGCACGGGATCAGGACGGGTTTGATCCCGGACTTCCGCGCCGCGACCAGTTCCTTCGCGAATTGTTCCATGTTCCCCGAGATCGCCGCGTTCGCCACCGCGAGGATCTCCGGCGTGCTCCGGTAGTTCGTCTCGATCTTGTAGACTTTCGAACCCGGATAGCGCTTCGGGAAGTCGAGGATGTTCCTGAAGTTCGCCCCGCGCCACGAGTAGATGCTCTGCGAATCGTCCCCGACGACCATGACATGCCGGTGCCGCCCGGCCAGCAGGTCGATCAGATCGCTCTGGATTCGGTTGGTGTCCTGGTACTCGTCGACCAGCACGAACTGGAACCGCCGCTGGTACCGGTCCCGCACCGCGTCGTTGTCCTCCATCAACCGAAGCCAGAGCGCGAGAAGATCATCGAAATCCATCACGTTGGCGGACCGCTTTCGATCCTCGTAGAGCGCCAGCACCCGGGCTATCGGCTCTTGAAGGCCCTCGAACCCCATCTGACGACGTTCCAGGATCGTCGACAGGGGAACCCGCTCATTGGTCACCCGCGAGAGGAGGTCCGCGATCACCTCGACCTTCGGAAACGCCCGGGCCTTGGAATCGATTCCGGCCGCCCCGATGCACGCCTTCAGCAGGTCCTCGGAATCCTCCCGGTCCAGGATCGTGAAATCCGGGCGGTACCCGATGGCTTCCGCGTTGATGCGAAGGATTCGGGCGCCGACCGAATGAAAGGTTCCGCCCCAAAGACTGGTCAGCTCCGAACCCAGAAGATCCGCCACCCGCCGCATCATCTCCCGGGCGGCCTTGTTCGTGAAGGTGAGGAGCAACACCCGGTCCGGCGCGATCCCGCGCTCGATCAGGTAGGCGACCCGGTACGTCAGCGTCCGCGTCTTGCCCGAGCCGGCGCCCGCCAGCACCAGCGCCGGCCCCGGGGGCGCCGTGACCGCCGCGTGCTGCTGGGGATTCAACTCGGCCGCGTAATCGATGCGCAGGTCCGTCTCCCGCTCGAACTCGTGCAGCACGTACTCACGCGACATGGCCGCCATTGAAGCCCGAACCCGGCGCCGCAACCACGGAAATTCCCGCCCACCCCACGCCCACCCCACGCCCACCCACACCCACACCGCCCGACCACGCGGGGACGGTCACGGTTCCACGCCGCCGACCCGCCCCTCCAGCTCGGGCACGAGCCAACGACGGAGGCCCGTCATGAGTTCCGCGGGGATCCGCCGGGGCTTGTCGTCGAGGCGCGTGCACACGTGCCGGGTCTCCGCCTCCAACACCGGTGTCCCATCCTCGAGCTTCACTCGGTGCAGCACCCCCAACCGAACGCCCTCCAACTGGATCAGCTGCAACTCGACGATCAGAACGTCGTCGTACCGGGCCGGTCTCAGGTACCGCACACGGGCTTCGATCACGGGAAAAATGACCCCGGATTCCTGCAGCGGAAGGAGCGGGAATCCCGCGTGACGCAGGAACTCGCCACGCGCCGCCTCGAGCAGATCCAGGTAGCGGCTGTGGTAGATGTGGTTGCCGACCGTGCATTCCGCGTAGGTCACGCGGTGACGGTGGCGAAAGACCTCGGGTTCGGACACAGCCTGGGATCGCGATCCGAGGATCCTCACGCGGCCTTGCGCGCCCGGATCAGGTGCACCATCTCGTCCATCAGCGACAAACGCTGGCGCTTGTACATTTCCACCGTCTCGTCGCACTTCGGCTCGATATTCTCGTCCGCCAGCCGGATCTGATGATCGACATCCCTGTACTTCGACATCAGTTCCTGGAACTTGCTGTCCGTCGCGGAGAGCCGGTTGATGTCGTCCCGATACTCCGGGATTTCGTCGGCGAGATGATGGAACAGGTTGTGCATAAGCCGGGAGTGGTTGCGCCAGATTCATAAGCCCCTCCCGCCGGGGTGACCAGCCAAAGATTGCCCGGTTTCCTCCCATTTTTGGCCCCACCCAGGCCCGGCAAAAACTTCCGGTCCCGCGCATTGACTTGCTTCGAATCACGCCGATAGCTTGGCCCCCCAAAGTTCGCCCCTTTTCCCACCATCATGCTGGAAGCCATCGAGAAGCTCCTCGTCCTCCAGGACCGCGACCGACGCCTGATCCGCCTCCGCATCGAGGTCGCCGACATCGATCCCCAAAGACGCCTCGTCCAGGCCCGCCAGACCGCCGCCGAACAGGAATTCGAACGAGCCCGACACGCCGGGCACCAGCTCGAAAGCGATCGGAAGAAACTCGAACTCGAGGTCGAATCCAAAAAGGAGCTGATCTCGAAGTACGCCGCCCAGCAGTGGCAGACCCGCAAAAACGAGGAGTACAAGGCCCTCAGCCACGAGATCGAAACCTGCAAGACCGCCATCAGTGGCCTCGACGATCAGCAGATCGAGCTCATGGAGAAAATCGAGGCCGCGGAACGCCAGGTCGCCGCCGCCGCCGAGGTGCTCAAGAAAGCCAAGGCCGACAGCGCCGTCCAACTCCAGCAGATGGCCGAGGCCGAAACCCGGCTCGTCAAACAGCTCGCCGCCGCCGAAGAGGCCCGCGCCGCCGCCGCCGCCGAGATCGATCCCACGCTGCTCGGCCGGTACGAACGCCTGCTCAAAAGCAAGGGCGACAAGGTCATCGTCGATGTCCAACGCGGCGTCTGCGGCGGCTGCCACATGAAGCTCTCACGCCAGAACGTCATCGACTGCCAGGCCGATCGCGACATCGTTCAGTGCCCCAATTGCGCCCGAATCCTCTATTACCTCCCGGGCATGGACGTCACCCCCGTCGAGTAGAGTAGGCTTCCCGCAACACGGATCCGTCCCGGATCCAACTCGAACCGCCCCACGGGCAGGTCCCTACCAAAGCCCCAACTGAACCCCGCCCGGACGCCGGAACGCGGACGCCGACAGACGAGGCCCGCGCTCCTCCAACCCCGCCCGCCGCCGGGCCGCGTGAAAAAGCTGTGCCGTCTGCTCCGCGAATCGTCCCTCCCCCCTCATCCGGGTCCCGAACGACGGATCGTTCAGACGCCCCCCGCGCACCGCCTGGATCTGGTGTAGGACCTTCTCTTTCCGGTCCGGGAAGTTCCGCTCCAACCAGTCCGCGAACACGTCCTTCACCGCGTGCGGCAACCTCAGCATCACGTACGCCGCCCAGATCGCCCCCGCCTCCTTCGCCGCCGCCAGAATCGCGGGGATCTCGTGATCGTTGATGGCCGGAATCACCGGCGCCACCATCACCCCCACGGGCACCCCCGCCCGGACCAGCTCCCGGATCGCCTCCAAACGGGCCGCCACCGGCGAGGTCCTCGGCTCCATCACCCGTCGCAACGCGGGATCCAACGTCGTGATCGAAATCGCCACCGAAGACGCGCCGTGCCGCGCCAACTCCGACAGATGATCCGCATCCCGCGCCACCAGCGCGTTCTTCGTCACGATCCCGACCGGGTTCCTGAACTCCGCCAGCACACCCAGACACCGGCGCGTCAGCCGCAGTCGGCGTTCGATCGGCTGATACGCGTCCGTCACCCCGCTCAAAGCCAGCCATTGCGGTTCCCACGAGGTCGCCGACATCTCCGCCCGCAACAGCTCCGGCGCGCGTTCCTTCACCAGGATCCGCGATTCGAAATCCAGACCCGCCGTGAACCCGAGATACTCATGGGTCGGGCGCGCGTAACAGTAGGCGCAGCCGTGCTCGCAACCCCGGTACGGATTCAGACTCACTCGGAACGGGATGTCCGGACTCTCGTTCCGACTCACCACGCTGACGGAGAGATCCTTCAGGTACTGGGTCGTCCGCGGACGTTCCTCGGCCGGGTCCAGGTCCGACTCCGGATCCGGCTCCCAATGAAGGCTCTCAAATCGATTCGCCGGCTGAAGCCCCGTTCCCCGCCCCCGGGTTGACCTTTGCTCCCCGCCTTCCGCCGGCATTTCTTGGGCTGCCATGGACTCAGCTTCCGCCTTCGGCCGGGACATGGGCGGTCCCACTCCGAAGATCGTCGACCGACGAATCCGCGGTCCATGCCCGCGTCGCCCAACCGATGGCGGCGCCGAACCCGAGACCGTGGCAGACCCCCCACATCACCATGCCCACGGGACCGCGAAGCGTCGTGTTGAGGTAATCCCCGAGGAAGTACCCGAGACCGTGCCCCACCACCAACACCGCCGCCGTCGCCGGAACGGTCGAAAGCCGCCGGAATCCAAACGCCATCACCACCGCGAACAGGGCCGGACCGATCACCGACGCGAGAATCTCGCCGGGTTTGTTCCGAAGCGCGAAATACGGAATCACCCAACCCATCGCGTACGCGACGAAACCGAGGACAAACACGAGGACATAGTGCCGTCGCTTCGATGCCGGGACCAGGAGACGCCCTAGAAGCCACGGCGCTCCCAACAGATACAGCGTTCCCCAGAACCCGTAGGCCCCCGCCTCGGTGAGCGTCCGGTACAGCCAACGGCCGGCGAACGCCACCGTGCCGTAAACGACCACACTGACGCCGCCAAAGCTCAGGGCGCCCAGCACCGCCGCCCGCAGGCCGCTCATCGGGGCGCCCGCCCCGGGGGACTCGGGAGCGGAGGATTCGCGTTCGAGGTTCACGGAGTCGGAATCTTGGGCGGTGCCACGGTGAAAGCAACCGTGCGCCATCGCTGAATCACCAACTGCACGCGGCTCAATTTCGCATCTTCCGGAACGTCCAGGACCACCGTGTACACGGACCCGGAACCGCTCCAGCCCGCATTGACATGGACCTTCCCTGCCGTGTCCCGCCCCACGAGCTTCCACGTGAGATCCGGAGCGAGCCCTTGCAAATCCACCATCCACCACCGCTTGGTCCGGGTCAGCTTCATCCATGTTCCGTTCGGACCACTCCCCGAACTCGAACCATCGCCGCGGTCCGTGTTCCGCAGGGGGTCCGCCCGCGTCGCCACCCACGCCCCGCCTCGCCTCTCAAACTCAAACCTTCCAGGCCCACCCATCGCGATCCATCCCACCGTCACTCCCTGGAGCGTCTGCCGGCCGCTGAGTTCCGTCAGTTCGCCCAGTCCGGGAAACTCGTCCGTCGAGAGAGTCGCCGCTTCATCCGGGCCGAAACCGAAGCCAGGTTCGCGCTCGAATGAAGCCTCGATCCGCCAGGCGTTCTCGTGCCGGCAGAGATTCGGCGTCTGCGATTCGTTCCCCGTCACGTCCTGGAACAGCACCCGACCCGGCTTCCATTCGGGCCGGACCTCGCCGCCCTGTTCGACCCGAAACCGCGGACGCGGCCACCGATCCGATCCCTCGAACCCGAGAAAGGTCACCCGCAATCCGTCGTCGATCTCCCGAACCGCCGGCAACGCCTCCGGAACCCACGGGATTCCCTTCCAGGGATGCGGATTCCGAACCGGAATCCGCACGACCCCGGTTCCCTGCGCATCCGTCCCACTCATCTCCAATTCGAATTCCGCGAGGCGACGCGGATAGAGCGCCGAGAACTGATGCGCGATCGACAGGCCCCGAACCGAGGACTCACCCCGCCCCTGCGAAAACTCCAGACGACAACCGTGTTCGTCGTAAGCCGCCCGCACCCACGGTGGATTGACCTTGGGCAACCCCATCCCGTCCTCCCAGGAATGGAAGACGCACATCCCGTTCCCCGTCCTTCCTTCCCTCACCCGATCGGTAGTCGGCCCCACGATCCGGGCAACCCACGGGAATCGAAGGCGCAAATTGTCCAGGCCGGGAAGCTTGCCCAGGACCAGTTCGTGATTCGTCCCGAACGAGGTCTTCCAGACGTGGATGCTTGAGCCGTCCGGTAATTCGACCCTGGGGCCGTTCGACCGGCGATACTCCTTCAGCAGAACCGCGCCCAGGACCACCACCAACAGCAGTCCCAGCGGGAAAATGGACGACCGGACCCGCATGCACCTCGCTGAATAGCCCGCCAGCCATCCCCCCCTCAACGCGAAATATCCCCCTGCCCCAACACCCGGAAGTTGTGGCGCCGCAGCGCCTCCGACGCGACGTCGGGATCCTCGAGGTTCAAGGCAAGCAGGGGCTTGCCCTCCGGCAGCGCCAGGAACGCGTACAGATAGTGGATGTTGATCTCCGCCTCGAGCAGCGCCGCCAGCGCCGTCTCCAACCGGGTCTCGATGTCCACTTCCACCACCAAAATCCGCGTCTCCGTGAACGGAAACCCATGCGCCGCGAACAACCCCCGCGCCTGATCCGGGTCGTCGACCACCACCCGCACGATCGCGCTGTCCGTCGTGTCCAGCACCGTCGTCGCCAGGATGTGCACGTTGTGCTGCTTGAGCAGACTCGCGAAATCGTGAATCCGCCCGACCGAATTGGCGACGAACAGGGAGAATTGGATCACCGGGACGTCGCCCGGCGACACAAGGGTGGCCTGATCCATGCCCAGGGAAGGTGACCCGCCTCGGACCGATTGCACGCGCAAACTCCCCTCGACCTCGACCCTGGGATTTACGCCGACCCCGCGCCGGCGCATCATCGCCCGGTTCAGGTCCAGGTCCTCGTCCGCCATGCACCGCCTTTCCCATCGCATGACCCGCCGCCGTTTCGTCCGGCAGGCCGGAACCGCCGCCGCCACGTTCGCGGCCGCCACCACCACGATATCCCGCCGCGCCTTCGCCGCCGAAGTCGACCCCATCGAAGTCGCTTTCGTGGGCCTCGGCGAACGCGGCGGCCAGCTCCTCGAAACGTTCGTCGCCACCGGAAGAATCCGCGTCGCGTGGCTGTGCGATGTCCACCAGGCCGCCATCGACTCCGCTCAACGACTCGCCGCCCGCCAGGGTCGCCCGCCGCGAACGACCTCCGACTTCCGCCACGTCCTCGAAGATCGCCGCACCCAGGCCGTGGTCCTGGCCACGCCCGATCACTGGCACGCAACCGCCGCCCTCCTCGCGCTCAAGGCGGGCAAAGCCGTCTACCTCGAGCCCCCCCTCGCCCACAACCCCCGCGAGGGCGAACTGCTCGTCGAAGGCGCGCGACGCACCCGCGGCATCATCGACGTCGGCTTCCAGCACCGCGGCATCCCCTGGGTGCGCGAAATCGTCGACCGCCTTCGCGCCCGCGAATTCGGCCCCGTCCATTTCACCCGCGCCTGGCACACCGACCAGCGCGGCTCCATCGGCTTCGGACAACTCGCGCCCGTCCCCGCCGGATTCGACTACGACCTCTGGCAGGGACCCGCCCCGGACCGCCCCTTCCGCGACAATCTCCTCCCGCGCAACTGGCGGTGGTTCTGGAATTGGGGAACCGGCGAATCGGGCCTCCACGGCGTCCATTACCTCGACATCGCCCGTTGGGCGCTCGATCTGGATTGCCCACTCCGGGTCGGATCCGCCGGAGGCCGGTATCATTTCGTCGACGACCAGGAAACGCCCGACACCCAGACCGTCACCTACGACTTCGGACGTCAGACGGTCGTCTGGGAACACCGCAGCTGCGTCCCCCAACCCGTCGAAGGCGAACCGTCCGGAATCGAGTTCGTGGGCGAGAAAGCCTCCGTCATCATCGGCCGCGTCGGATACCGCATCCTCGATCCCCGGGGTCGCGAAATCCGCCGTGTCGAAGGTGAGGACACCGTTTCCGCCTCCCACGCCGTCGGGGCCTTTCTGTCCCGGATCCTTCGGCGAGGCACCGACCCCGCGGCCGGCGTCGAGGACGCCCACAAATCCACCCTGCTCGTCCACGTGGGCAACATCGCCCATCGCATCGGACATTCCGTGGCGTTGAACCCCGAAACCCGCCAGGTCCGCGACGACCGCGAAGCCGCCGCGCTCTGGCATCGCGCCTACCGAAACGGGTGGGAACCCGTCGTCCCGTGACGGAATCCACGTCGTTTTCTCCGGCCGCCGCGCGCCTGCCCGATGCGGATGTCTTCCCGGATGCCGACTTCCAACACCGACTCCGGTTCGGTCGGTGCGCCCCAGGCGATTTCTTCGGCCCATGGCCTGGCGAACGCGACCTCCCCGCCGAACGCCGCCACTGGATCGCAACCCACCCCGATCGCCACGTCCTCGCGGACGACGGGGCCTCGGACGCCCTGCTGGAACTGGCCGGGTTCGTCGCGATCTGGACCGGCGAACCCGTCGTCGTCCCGCCCCGGACCCCACCGTCCAGCGTGGCCGCCCTCCTTGGAACCGTCCTCGAACCCGACTGGCTGCTGCTCGAGCGCGCGCCGGGTTCGGCTCGCCTGATCGCCGGCTGCGTCTGTTTCCCATCGTCCTGGTCGCCCCGGCCCAAGCTCGGCGCCGGCCTCGCGCGCATTCACGCCGTCGTTCCGGGCCTCAACGCCGCGATCGGAGGCGCCATCGACGGTTTTCTCGCGCGCCTGAAACCCGGGCACGCCTGGATCCGGGCCAACTGGGGGCTCAGCGCGTCGGCGGAGCGCAACCAGCATCCGGAACGGTCGCTCCCCCGGTTTGGCTCCGCCTTCGACCCCGCCGCCACCTGGGTGCGGATCGAACATCAGTCGCTGCTGGTCCTGCCCCGCACCTCTTCGATTCTGTTCGGCATCCGCATCGAGCACCGCCCCCTCGCATCCCTGGTTCGGCAACCCGCGCTTGCCCGCTCGCTCGCCCGCGCGTTGCGGACTCTGCCCGAACCGATGGCGGCCTACAAAGGCATCGCCGGAATCCGAACCGCCGCCGCGGACCATCTTCATCCCGGACCGTCGGGATGCTGAATCAGAAGGTATTCTGATTTTGGTCTATAAGTCGCCTCCCCGGGAAACGGTGGAACGGACGGGAACAACGCCGACCAACTCACTCGCGTCGACGCGCCCCATCCTACATATTATCCATCTGATACGGAACTAGTTAAATAACATTCAAGGCATCACCAACAACTTCGACGCTTCCCAAGGAATTCGTTGACACTCCGGGCCGCACTGTTAGCGTTTCTTCACGAAGCAGCGGACAGACCCGCCCTTTTCGATTGGACCCGACTCACGAACCGGAAGGATTCGAACAGTAACCTTATGGCTAAGACCAAGACCAAGACAGCGACTCCCAGCGCCAAATCCAAGTCACTCAAGTACGTCTACGTTTTCGGAGGCAAGAAAGCCGACGGCGACGGCACGATGAAGGCCCTCCTCGGAGGCAAGGGCGCCAATCTCGCGGAAATGTCCCGCATCGGTCTGCCGGTGCCTCCCGGGTTCACCGTCACCACCGAGGTCTGCACCTACTACTACGCCCACAAGCGAACCTACCCGGCGGTCCTCGACGCCCAGATCCGGGAAGGCGTCGCCTTCATCGAGAAGGCCATGGGCACCAAATTCGGCGACCGCTCGTCCCTTCCCCTTCTCGTCTCCGTCCGCTCCGGCGCCCGCGATTCCATGCCGGGCATGATGGACACCATCCTGAATCTCGGACTCAACGACGTGACCGTTCTGGCCCTGGTGAACGCCACCGGCAACGAGCGCTTCGCCTGGGACTGCTACCGCCGCTTCATCCAGATGTACGGCGACGTCGTCATGGGCGTGCAGAAGCGCGCGGGCGAGGACCACGAACCCTTCGAGGTCTGCATCCATCAGCTCAAACACGACCGCCACCACCACGAGATCGAGGACACCGCGCTCACGGTCGCCGACCTTCAGGAGATGGTTTCCCGCTTCAAGGCGCTCATCAAGGAACGCACCGGCAAGGAATTCCCGCAGGACCCCTGGAAGCAGCTCTGGGGCGCCATGGGTGCCGTGTTCGGCTCCTGGATGAACGACCGCGCGATCGTCTACCGCCGCAAGTACGGCATCCCCTCCGAATGGGGCACCGCCGTCAATGTCCAGGCCATGGTGTACGGCAACACCGGCGCCAACTCCGGCTCCGGCGTCGCCTTCACGCGCAACCCCGCCAATGGCACCAAGGAATTCTACGGCGAATTCCTCATCAACGCCCAAGGCGAGGACGTCGTCGCCGGTGTCCGCACCCCGGAACCCGTCGCCCAGCTCAAGGCCGAAATGCCCGCCGCCTACCACGAACTGGACGCCATCCGCGGAACCCTCGAGAAGCACTTCAAGGACGTCCAGGATTTCGAGTTCACCATCCAGGACGGCAAGGTGTTCATGCTCCAGACCCGCAACGGCAAGCGCACCGCCATGGCCGCGCTGAAGTTCGCCATGGACATGCACCGCGAGAAGCTCATCGACTGGGAAACGGCCATCCTCCGCAATCCCGCCGATCAACTGGATCAACTCCTCGCCCCCGTCTTTGACACCGCCGAGGTCCGGAAAGCCAAAGCCATCGCGACCGGCCTTCCCGCCGGCCCCGGCGCCGCCTCCGGCAAGATCTACCTGAATGCCGACCGCGCCGCCGCCGCCGCCGACAAGGGCGAACGCGTGCTCCTCGTCCGCACCGAAACCTCCCCTGAAGACCTGCGCGGCATGATCGCCGCCGAGGGCATCCTCACCGCCAAAGGTGGCGTCAGTTCCCATGCCGCCCTCGTCGCCCGCCAAATGGGCAAGGTCTGCATCTGCGGCGCCGCCGCGCTCCAGATCGATTACGGCGCCAAGACCGTCTCCGTCGACGGCCTCACCTTCAAGGAAGGCGACTTCCTCTCCATCGACGGCACCTCCGGCACGGTCTACGCCGGGGAACTCAAGACCGCCCCTTCCGAAATCATCGCCGGTCTGGTGAACGCCGACAAAAACGCGCAGTCGACCGAGAAGTTCAAGAGCTTCCTCCAGCTCATGAAATGGTGCGAGAAGGCGACGCGCCTCCAGGTCCGCACCAACGCCGACAACCCCGAGCAGACCGCCAACGCCCTCGCGTTCGGCGCGACCGGCATCGGCCTCTGCCGCACCGAACACATGTTCTTCGAGGGCGACCGCATCGACGCCATGCGCGAGATGATCCTCGCCACGAACGTGGACGACCGGAAGAAGGCCCTCGCCAAGCTGCTCCCCTACCAGCGGGATGACTTCGCGGGAATCTTCCGTGAACTCAAGGGCTACCCGGCCACCATCCGGTTCCTCGATCCGCCGCTCCACGAATTCCTCCCCCACGACGACGCCGCGCAGGCCGACCTCGCGTCCAAAATGGGAGTGTCCGTCGACAAGGTGAAGCAGCGCGTCAAGGAACTGCACGAGTTCAATCCCATGCTCGGGTTCCGTGGCTGCCGCCTCGGAATCGTCTACTCCGAGATCTCGGAGATGCAGGCGCGCGCCGTCTTCGAAGCCGCCGCCGAAGTCCAGAAGGAAGGCATCAAGGTCAAACCCGAGGTCATGATCCCGCTCGTCGGCTTCAAACGCGAACTCGACCTCCAGGTCGAGGTCGTCCACCGCGTCGCCGCCGAGGTCCAGAAGGAAAAGAAGGTCAAACTCTCCTACCTCGTCGGGACGATGATCGAAGTCCCCCGCGGCGCCCTCACCGCCGACGAAATCGCGCAGACCGCCGAGTTCTTCAGTTTCGGCACCAACGACCTCACGCAGACCACGCTCGGCATGAGCCGCGACGACTCCGGC
Organism: Limisphaerales bacterium; assembly: GCA_050250555.1. Taxonomy (GTDB): domain Bacteria; phylum Verrucomicrobiota; class Verrucomicrobiia; order Limisphaerales; family CAIMTB01; genus CAIMTB01. Next base: position 12,754 of record JBFWOK010000082.1, on the reverse strand, counting down.
TCGTTCCTCCCGCCGTACACGGAACTGGAGATCGTGAAGAAGAATCCCTTCGCGTCGATCGACCAGACCGGCGTCGGTCAGTTGCTCAAGATCGCCGTCGAGAAGGGCAACGCCGGACGGCCCGGCATCAAACTCGGCATCTGCGGCGAACACGGGGGCGACCCCGATTCCGTCAAGTTCTGCCACAAGATCGGTCTCACGTACGTGTCCTGTTCGCCCTTCCGCGTCCCGGTCGCCCGGCTCGCGGCCGCCCAGGCCGCCATCGAAGAGCGCCGCAAGGCCGCCCAAGCCGCCAAGCCGGCCAAGAAAAAGTAAGAAGGTTCGAAGCAAGCACCCCCCGGAAGCCAACGGCTTCCGGGGGGTTTTGGTAAGGGACCTATGGGACGTATGGGACCTATGGGACCTATGGGACAGATGGGAAGATTCGCCGTCCCATACGTCCCATACGTCCCATACGTCCCATCTGTCCCATCCTCTTCCCCCAAAAAAGAGAGCAGGCGCGCTCGCGCCTGCTCTCTCTGAAAACCACAGCCCCCGGCCTCTCTCTCAGCGCCGACCACCCCGGCGCGCCATCCCGAGAAGGCCAGCGCCCAGGAGCAGCAGCACCCCGGTTCCGGGCTCCGGAACCGCGGCCACCACCACGCCATACATGTTGCGGCCCGCTTCTCCGAATTCGCTCAACGAGACCGTCCCGGCCGCGAAAACCCTCCCGTAGACCGACGACCAATTGTTGATCGTCCCGTCGGCGTTTTCGTCGATGCCGACTTCGTCCGGGAACAGGGCGTTGCCCGTATGATTGCCATTCAGGTTGAACGGAACGAACCCCTGTTCCGCAACCCAGTTCATGCGCGTCGAAAAATCCGGTGGCGTGTTCGCGTCGCCGTCGCTCAACCGATTGTCGATCAGCAGGTAAACCAACGAGGTCTGCGCAATCGCGATGTCCAATCCGAAAGTCGCGTTGTCCCGGTTGTTGTTGGCAATCATGATGTACTCCTGGCCCACGAGATAGGCCGGAAGTCCCACGGTCGCCGACGCACCACCGTAATCATGCACGCGGTCGGTCATCGTCTTCGCATCCTCCCCGAACCGACCGACCGTGTAGCCGGAGACAAGCACCGTGCCGTTCGGATTCTGGATGTCGAACGTCATCCCGGTCGCCATCGCCGCGGGCCGATCGGTGTCCCCATTGCGCTCCGTGACCGAAAGGATGTTCGGGACGGCCTGAGCCGATAGCGTCGCACCCGCGGCCAGAAGAACGCTCCACGCCAACGAATTCCTCGGAGTCGAGTTTGAGATGAAAATCGATTGGTTCATATCGGTCAGGGGGCCGGGGATTTCTACCCACGAGCCCCTTTCATGAACAAGTCCAAAATCTCCCATGAGCACCGCGATTCTTCTTCTTGGAAACTCGCGCCACTGGACGGACCGGATCCTCTCCGCTAACGTCCGCCCCCATGTCGAAGGCCGCGAAAGCGACCGAACCCACTTTTGAGGATGCCCTCGGGAAGCTCGAGTCCATCGTCGAAGCCATGGAAGGCGGGGAACTGCCCCTGGAACAACTCCTGTCCCGCTTCGAAGAGGGAACCCGGCTCGCGAAGCTCTGCCAGGACAAGCTCGCCACCGCCGAGCTGAGGATCCAGCAACTCGGAGCCCGGCCCGACGGCGAAGCGGTGGCCGAGGACTTCGATCCCGGCCCCGTGGCGGAATCCGGAAACCATCCAGCGAGCGGCGGCGAAACCGCCTGATCCGCGCGTGGGCGCCAGGAACCGACCGAAACCCGGCCGGCTCCCATCGGAGTCGCGACTCCGGCCGACCATCTGAGAATCGATTTTTTTAAAGTGCAAAAAACGACCGTTCAACCCCCCATCATCCCGCCTGTGAGCCGCTACCTCGACATGGTCGACATCCCGGAGCACGTCAAGAAACTCAACCTTGAACAGTGCGCCCTGCTCGCCGGCGAAATCCGCCATGAGCTCATCACCAAACTCGCGAAATCGGGCGGCCACCTCGGCCCGAACCTGGGTGTCGTCGAACTGACCCTCGCGCTCCACCGCGTGTTCACCACGCCGAAGGACAAGTTCGTCTGGGACGTCAGCCATCAGGTGTATGTCCACAAGCTCCTGACCGGTCGGAAGAACCGCTTCCACACCATCCGGACCACCGACGGCCTCAACGGCTTCGCCCTCCGCACCGAAAGCGAGCACGACTGCTACGGCGCCGGCCACGCCGGAACCGCCCTCTCGGCCGCCCTCGGAATGTGCGCCGCCCGCGATCAGCGGGGAACCGATGAGCACGTCGTCTGCATCTTCGGCGATGCGGCCCTCACCAACGGCATCTCGTTCGAGGCGCTCAACAACATCGCGCCCACGACCAAGAAATTCATCGCCATCCTCAACGACAACGAGTGGTCGATCGCCAAAAACGTCGGCGCCATCTCCGGCTATCTGAACCGGCTCACCACCAACCCGCGCTACAATCAGCTCCAGCGCGACTTCGCCTCCTGGATCAAGAAGCTTCCCAAGGGCGACCTCGCCGTCCGGCTCGGACAAAAGGCCGAGGAGGCCCTCAAGGGCGTCGTCTCCGACATGTCCCTCGAAAAGGCCCACGACGGCCCCGGCACCGACGGTCGCGGCGGCTACGGAAGCAGCCTCATCTTCGAGGAATTCGGCCTCCGGTACCTCGGACCCTTCGACGGCCATGATCTCCCCACGCTCACGGGCGTTCTCGAGTTCGCCAAGAGCTACGACGGCCCCGTCGTCATCCACGTCCTCACCCAGAAGGGCAAGGGCTTCGACGCCGCGATCAAACAGCCCGAGAAATTCCACGGCCTCGGACCTTATTGCGCCGAAACCGGCGTCGTCGCCGGACCGAAATCAGGCACGCCCCCCGCCTGGCAGGACGTCTTCGGCCGCACCATGGTCAAGCTCGCGCAGCAGAACAAGAACGTGGTCGGCATCACCGCCGCCATGCCCAGCGGCACCAGCCTCAAACTCCTCGATCAGGCCCTGCCGAAGCAGTACTACGACGTCGGCATCGCCGAGGAGCACGCCGTCATCTTCGCCGCGGGCATGGCCACCATGGGCTTCCATCCTGTCGTCGCCATCTATTCCACCTTCCTCCAACGCGCGTACGACTGCATCCACCACGACGTCTGCCTCCAGGATCTCCCCGTGATCTTCTGCATGGATCGCGCGGGGCTTTCCGCCAACGACGGTCCCACGCACCACGGACTCTTCGACATCGCCTACCTCCGGTGCCTTCCCAACATCGTCGTCATGGCGCCCAAGGATGAGGATGAACTCCAGGACATGATGTTCACCGCCACCCTCCAGCCCCATCCGGTCGCCATCCGATACCCCCGCGGCCCCGCCGAAGGCGTCCCCGTCAAGGAACGGCCTTCCGTGATCGAGATCGGAAAAGCCGAGGTCCTTCATCACTTCTCCGGCAACGGAACCCGGAAAGCCGCATTCTTCGCGCTCGGCAACATGCAGCAGATCGCCCGCGACGCCATCCAGGCCCTCCAGCTCGAAGGCTGGGATTGCGCGCTCATCAACCCCCGGTTCTGCAAACCGCTCGACGCCGCCACCCACGAGTTCTTCGGCCGCGCCGCCGACGTGGTCGTCACCCTCGAGGACCACGCGCTGATGGGAGGCTACGGCAGCGCCGTCCTCGAATGCTTCAACGAGAAACGCGTCGCCACCCCCGTCGTGCGCATCGGCTGGCCCGACGCCTTCGTCGAACACGCCAGCTCCGTCGACTACCTCCGCCAACGCCACGGTCTCTCCGCCGAACGCGTCGTTCAGCAGGTCCATCTCGCCACCCAGTTCCCCCACAGTTCCCAGTCCCAGCCGAACCCGGGTTCCAAACCCGCGACGTCGACCGGCCCGAGGTCCCAGCCGCCCGCCGAACCCAAGGCGCTCAAGTCCGCCGTCGCTTGAATCGATCACCCGACCCACGGGATTCCCACCGGTTTCCCTGCGTTTTCGGTTGAAGACCCGGGATCACCCGATCCCGGAGGATGATCCCTACAGAATATCGGGGAACCCTCCCACCCTCCCCGGAGCGCGCTCGCGCGCGCCCCCCCGGCCTTGCGCCCGCGTCCACCCCACCCGGAACTGGCACCTTCCCGGCTCCCGGACTAGATTCGCCGCCTTATGTCGCTCGCAGAACAGATGCGGTCGCTGGCGTCCGAAGCGAAATGCGCTTCCCGCGGACTTGCCCAGCTGACGTCCGAGCAGCGGAACACCTGCCTCCGCGCCATGGCCGACGCCCTCGTCCACGCCACTCCCGCGCTGCTCGAAGCCAACGCGCGCGACATGGAGACGGGCCGGTCCCTGGACCTCTCCACCGCCATGCTCGACCGGCTGAAACTCGACGAAACCCGCGTCGCCGCCATGGCCAGGGGACTCCGGGAAGTCGCCGATCTTCCGGATCCCGTCGGTCGCATCCTCGACGAACGCACCCGCCCCAACGGGCTGCGCCTCCAGAAAATCGCGGTCCCCATCGGCGTCATTGTCATCATCTACGAGTCGCGGCCCAATGTGACCGCCGACGCCGCCAGCCTCTGCTTCAAGACCGGCAACGCCACCATCCTCCGCGGCGGCCGCGAAGCCCTCCATTCCAACCGTCTCATCGCCGAGATCCTCGTCCGCGCCGGTCGGGAAGCCGTTCCCGCGTTCCCTGAAAAGGCCATCCAGGTCGTGCCCGTCGCCGATCGCGAAGCCATCCCAGCCCTCCTCTCGCTGCCCCAGTACGTCGACCTTTGCATCCCGCGCGGCGGCGAAAGCCTGATCCGCGCCGTCACCGAGTGTTCGCGCGTCCCCGTGATCAAGCATTACAAGGGCGTCTGCCACGTCTTCGTCGATCGCGAAGCCGATCCCGCCATGGCCGAAGCGATCATCGTGAACTCGAAAACCCAGCGCCCCTCGACCTGCAACGCGGCCGAAACGCTCCTCGTCGACTGGCCCGTCGCCAACGAGTTCCTTCCCCGCGCCGCAACCGCCCTCTGGAACAAGGGCGTCGAATTGCGCGCCGACAAACCAAGCCTCGCCATCCTCGGCATGAAGAACCAGGCGCCCGCGGGAAAACTGGTCCCCGCCGAGACCAAGGATTGGGAAACCGAATACAACGACTACATCCTCAACGTCCGCGTCGTCGACGGCCTCGACGACGCCCTCGGGCACATCGCGCGGCATGGTTCCGCCCACACCGACGCGATCGTCACCGCGAACGAGGCCACCGCGCGCCGGTTCCTGGCCGAAGTCGATTCCGCCGCGGTGTACTGGAACGCCTCGACCCGTTTCACGGACGGCGGCGAGTACGGGATGGGTGCCGAAATCGGCATCAGCACCGACAAGCTGGGTGCCCGCGGCCCGATGGGGCTCGACGAACTCTGCACCTACAAGTGGATCGGTTACGGAACCGGCCAAACCCGGTCCTGATCGTGATCGTCCTGACAGATCCGCACCTCCCTCCGAACGGTCCCGGAAGAAGCATCCCAAAAACCCGTCCTCACTCCCAACCACCCATCCACCCGCCGATCCCCGCAAGGGCACTCTCCATGAAACGGAATTCTCTCACAGAGGCACTGAGACACGGAGATTTGAGGATGGATTCCGTCCCCCTCCGTGCCTCCGCGCCTCCGTGTGATGCCTCTCGGGTTCATGGATCCAACCCGCGAGTCGCAACTCGTTGATGCTTCCCATGATCCCGAGCCTCGCGCCATGCCGCTTTCCACCGCCGAACTGAAGGAAGCCGCCCTGATCCAGGCCCTGCGCACGGCGAAACTGTTCGTCGGCCTCAGCAACGAGGACCTCCGCCGCATCGCCGGCATGGTCACGCCCCGCGACCTCGACACCAACGAGTATCTGTTCCGCGAAGGCGAACCTTCCAAGGGCTTCTACATCGTCCGAAGCGGCGCGCTCTGCGTTCATCGCGTCAACGCCGTCGGCAAGGAACAGGTCATTCACGTGTTCCGACCCGGTGAATCGCTCGCCGAGGCGACCCTGACCATGGAACAGGGCTACCCCGCCAACGCCCGCGCACTCCAACCCACCCAGATCCTCCTCATCCGCAAGGACGGCTTCGTCGAGATGCTTCGCCAGCATCCCGAACTCGCGCTCCGCATGCTCGCCTCCATGGCGGTCCATCTCCATGTCCTCGTCGGACAGATCGAGGATCTCACCCTCAAGGACGTCGAGACCCGCCTCGCCAATTGGTTTCTGAAGCAGTGCCCCCGGCCGATCGGTTCCAGCCCATTTTCAATCCACCTCAAGGGCACCAAGCGCGCGCTCGCCGCCGAACTCGGCACCGTGTCCGAGACGTTCTCCCGAACCCTCGCCAAATTCCGCGATCTCCAGTTGGTCGAGGTCGACGGACCCAGCATCACGCTCCTCAACCCTCGGAAACTCGAAGAGCTGCTCCGGCATAATCTCGGCGAATAGGGCGCCCCATGAATCAACCCACCGCCCCGCCCGAAGCCCAAGCCCACTCGCCATCCGCTCCCCCGCCCCGTTCCCACGGCGCCGGCCCGCTCCCAGGGTCCGGCATCCCGAATCCGCACCCCCTGCTTTTTCCCGGCTCCGTCCCCTCCCGGGCGCGCGTCATCGTCGTCGGCGGCGGCATCGCCGGCACGAGCGTCGCCTATCACCTCGCCCAACTGGGCTGGACCGATGTGCTCGTCCTCGAACAAAACCTCGTCGCCGGGGGAACCACCTGGCACGCGGCCGGTATGGTCACCCGGCTCCGGACGTCGAGTTCGATGATGCGAATCAACCAGGCCTCCGCCGATCTTTACGCCCGCCTCCACGCCCTCACAGGCCACGATATCGGCTGGCGCCAGGTCGGCAGCCTCGTGATCGCCGAAACCCCCGAACGCCTCACCCAATACCACCGCGCCACCGCCATGGCCCGGTTTCTCGGCGTCGAATGCCACCCCGTCGGACCCGCCGATTGCGGCTCCCGGTTTCCCGGGATCCGCACCGACGATCTCCTCGGCGGTTATTGGATCCCCCACGACGGCTATTGCCGACCCGCGGAAGTCCCCGTCGCCCTCGCCCTCGGCGCCCTCCGCGCCGGTGTCACGGTCGTCGAAAAGATCCGCGTCGCGTCCCTCCTCACCCGCGATGGCCGCGTCACCGGGGTCGAAATCGCCGATGGCCGGCGGATCGAGGCGGAGCACGTCGTCCTGTGCGGCGGCATGTGGACCCGACAACTGGCCGCGCCAGCAGGTGTCGCGATTCCCCTGCACCCGATCGAGCACCACTACGTCGTCTCCCACCCCATCGATGGCGTCTCCGGCAGCCTGCCGTGCACCCGCGACATGGATCGATCGATCTATTTCCGCGGCGAAGACATCGATACCGACATCCATACCGACGCGGACGCCGAAAAGCTCCTCGGCGGAAGCCGCCGCCGCCGCGGCGCCCTGATTCTCGGAGCCTTTCAGGAAACCACCAAACCCTGGGATGTCCCCCGGATTCCCGACGATTTCTCGTTCCAGCTGCTCGAACCCGACTGGCCCAAATTTCACGCGCCGCTCCTCGACGCGGTGCATCGCATCCCGGTCCTGGCCCAGGTCGGTTTCGCCCGGTTCGTCAATGGCCCCGAGAGCTTCACGCCGGACAACCAATGGCTCATGGGCGAAGCCGCCGAGTGCCGGGGCCTGTTCGTCCTCGCGGGCTTCAACTCCGCCGGCATCGCCAGCGCCGGCGGCGCAGGAAAAGCGCTCGCCGAGTGGATCGTCGGCGGGGCCATGCCGTTCGATCTCACAAGCGTCGACATCCGGCGCTTCGGGCCTTGGGCCAATGACACCGCGTTTCTGCGGGAACGGGTCACCGAAGCGCTCGGGCTCCACTACCAGATGGCCTGGCCGAACCGCGAATTCACCACCGGCCGCAACCAACGCCCCTCGCCGCTCCACGATCGACTCGCCGCCGCGGGCGCGTGCTTCGGCGTGAAGGGAGGTTGGGAACGCCCGAACTGGTTCGCCCGGCGGCATCCCGGCTGCGCCCGGGAACCGGTCGTCCGTTACGGTTTCGGCCGCCAGAACTGGTTCGCGAATCACGCCTTCGAACACCACGCCTGCCGACAACGCGTCGCCGTCTTCGATCAATCCGGTTTCGCCAAACTCGCCGTCCGCGGACCCGGCGCCCTCGCCGCGTTGCAGTGGCTCGCCACCAACAACGTCGACGTCCCGGTCGGAAGGCTCGTCTACACCGGCCTTCTCAACCACCGCGGCGGCTACGAGGCCGACCTCACGATCGCGCGCCTCGCCGACGACGACTTCCTCGTCGTCACCGGCAGCGCCCAGGGCGTCCGCGACGCGGACTGGATCCGTCGAAACGCCCCGCCCGGCGCGGAATTCGAGCTCAAGGACATCACCGAGGAGTATGCCGTCCTCGGCGTCATGGGACCGCTGGCGCGGGATCTCCTCACCCGCGTCTCCTCCCGGATCCTCTCCAATGCCGCGTTTCCGTTCGGCTCGGTTCAGCGGCTCGTCCTCGGCGCGTCGTGCGACGCGCTCGCGCTCCGGGTCACGTATGTCGGCGAACTGGGTTGGGAACTCCACGTGCCGGCGCGGCAGGCTCCGAATCTCCATTCCCTGCTCACCCGGACCGGCGAAGACCTCGGCCTCGCCAACGCCGGTCACTACGCCATCCAGTCGCTCCGACTCGAAAAGGGATACCGCGCCTTCGGCGCCGAGTTGTCGCCCGACGAATCCCCGCTCGATGCCGGCCTTGGATTCACCGTGGCCTGGGACAAACCCGGCGGGTTCCTCGGCCGTGACGCCCTCCTCCAACAGAAAAGCGGCGGCGTCCGAAAACGCCTCGCCCTCTTCGCGCTCCGTGACCCTGAACCCTGCCTTTGGGGCGGCGAACCCGTCCTGCGCAATGGGGTGCCCGTGGGCTACACAACGAGCGGCGCCTACGGCCACACCGTCGGCGCCTCCGTCGCCATGGCCTATGTCCGCGATCCCGGCGGCGCCATCGTTTCCGCGGACCATATCCGCGAAGGCCGCTACGAGATCGAACTGAACGGGCGACGCCTCGAAGCCCGCGTCTCCCTCGAACCCTTTCACGATCCCCGCCGCCTCCGGGTCCTCGCATGAAATGAAGACCAAGACCTCGCGCCTCACCGTCGCCGCCGTCCAGATGCGCTTCAATGGGTCCGTGGACGACCATGTCCGCGAGATCATCGACCGGATCGCCAAGGTCGCGGCCCGCGGCGCCGACGCGGTCCTGTTTCCGGAATGCGCCGTCACCGGGTACAACCTCGATTTCGAAGCGATCCGACCCGAGGTCATCGAACAGGCCCTCGAAAGCATCGCCGACGCCACCCGGAAAGCCGCGTGCCATGTCCTGGTCGGTTCCCCAACCTTCACGGGCGGGAAACGGTTCAATTCCCTGGTCGTCTTCGACCGCCGTGGACGCGAATCGTTCCGCTACTCGAAAATCCACCTGACGCCGCGCGACGCGCGCTTTTTCCATCGCGGCAACGCGCCGGCCTTCTTCCACATCGATGGCGTTCCCTGCACCGCGATGATCTGCCACGAACGGAGGTACCCGGAACTCGTCCGGCTTCCCGTCATGATGGGCGCCCGGATCGTCTTCCACCCCAACGCGGGCCTCGACACGCTCGCCGTCTCCAAAACCAAGCGCGCCGGCCGGGACGGGATCGCGATCCGCGCCTTCGAGAATCAGGTCTTCTACGTCTTCGCGAACTCCGTCGGTCCCCAGGGCGACACGCTCTGGTCCGCCGGCGACTCGAAGATCGTGGCGCCGGATTCCCAAGTGCTCGCGCTCGCGGACAATCGCCGGGCGGGCGTCATCACCGCGGACCTGGACACCGCCCTGGCGGGCCGACGCTACGCGATCGAGGCCCTGCGCCAACCCGCCTTCCTGCGTCCACACTGGAAAGCCCTGCTGGACGCCTGCCGCCGGCAGCTTTCCGAGTAGCGCCGGCCTTTCAACCGACTCCCATCGGTCTCATTCGTCCCATCGGTCCCATCGGTCCCATCCGCCCCCCTCAACCGCGTCGTTCCCGGATCGACGCCAGGATGTCCGCAATCACCTCCGCCCGCGGTCTGGCTCCCACGTTCCCCTTGCCATGGAGCCGGACGCTGATGTTGCCCGCCTCGCGGTCGCGCCCGCCCACCACCAGCATCGTGTGGACCTTCTCCGTCTCGGCCTCCTGGATCTTCCCGTTGATCTTGGTCGCCGAGTAATCCGCCTCCACCCGGACGAAACCGGCGCGCAGTTCCTCGACGATTCCCCGCGCGTATTCCGTGAGCGCTTCGTCCTCGCCGACGGTCAGGACGCGGACTTGTTCGGGAGCAAGCCAGAGGGGGAAGTTCCCGGCATAGTGTTCGATCAGGAACCCGATGAACCGCTCGTGGGTCCCCAGCGGCGCCCGATGAATGCACAACGGCGTCTTCTCGGAGTTGTCCCGGTCGCGGTAGGTCAGTCCGAACCGCTTGGGAACGGCGAAGTCCACCTGGTTGGTCGCGATCGTGAATTCCCGGCCGATCGCGCTCCAGACCTGCACGTCGATCTTCGGCCCGTAGAACGCCGCCTCGTTCGGCACCTCGACGAAGTCGATCCCCGACTCGACGAGCACCTCGCGGACCATGTCTTCGGTCCGCTTCCACAGCTCCGGTTCGTCCACGAATTTCAGACCCAGTTACGCGGGATCGTGGGTTGAGAACCGCATCTGGTACTTCTCGAGCCCGAAGATCCGGAAGTACTTCAGGTACATCTCGTTCACGGCCCGGAACTCGGAGGCGAACTGCTCCGTGGTGCAGTAGATGTGGGCGTCGTTCATGTTCAGCGAACGGACGCGCATGAGGCCCAGCAGTTCGCCGGATTGCTCGTAGCGGTAGCAGCAGCCGTATTCGGCCAGGCGGAGCGGAAGCTGCCGGTAGCTGCGGGGTTCCGCGGCGAAGATCCGGTGGTGATGCGGACAGTTCATCGCCTTGAGATAGTACCGGTCCGGCGGCGGAAGTGCCCCTTGGAGATCGATCATTGCGAGATCGTAGAACAACCGATCATCTGCTAGCTTCCGGGCTCGCTCTTTGAGCTCCGGGTCCTGTTTCAACCTTTTCTCGAATTCGTCTCTTGATGCGCTGGGATCCTGGCGAGTGGATGACACCGCCTCCCGACGAATCCGCGCGATGTCTTCGTCCTCGTCGTCGAGCGGCGCTATTTTGAAAATCGGCTGGACTGTGTGATCCACGTTCGGTGCCGTTTCCCTCATCTCCATCGCCGGGAACATGCTCTCGGCGTAGTAGGGAAGGTGCCCGCTGGTGCGGTACATCTTCTCCTTCGCGAGATGCGGGGTGCGGACCCGGACGTAGCCCGCCTGGAATTCGGTCTCCTTGGCGAGCCGTTCGAGTTCCTCGACAAGCACCGTTCCCTTCGGCAGCCACAACGGCATGCCCGGACCGACGAACTCCGTGTCGATCGCGTACAACCCCATCTCGGCTCCGATCTTGCGGTGATCACGCCGCTTCGCCTCCTCCTGCATCCTCACCCACTCCTCGAGCTGGGTCTTGTTCTTGAAGGCCGTTCCGTAGATCCGCTGGAGCTGCGGATTCTTCTCGTCGCCCTTGTAGTAGGCGCTCGCCACCGTGGTCAGCTTGAACGCGCCGACGTTGCCCGTCCGCATCACGTGCGGCCCGGCGCAAAGATCGATGAAATCCCCGTTCTGATACGTCGAGATCGCCTCGCCCTCGGGAATCTGGTCGAGCAGATCCAGCTTGAACTTGCTCGGGTTCCCGGGCCGTTCGGCCAAGCCGCCGAGACGCCCGCTCCGCGCATCCTGGACCGCCTGCTCCCGGGTGACCGTCCGCTTTTCGAACACGTGGTTCGCCTTGATCTCCTTCCGCATCTCCTCCTCGATCCGCGGGAAATCCTCCTGCGAGATCCGATGGCCGAGCTCGAGATCGTAGTAGAAGCCGTTCTCGACCGGCGGACCGTACGCGAACTGGGCTTCCGGCCAGATTCTGAGAATCGCGGTCGCCAGCACGTGGGCGCAGGAATGGCGGATCCGTTCCAGTTCGGACATCCGCTCGCGGTCATCGAGCGTCTTGCGTTCGGGCGTGGGGGCTGCTGCTGGGTTCGACATAGGGTGCCAGTTTGGAATGCGGCTGGAATCGAATCGGAAACCCGGACCGGAAAACGAAAACGCCTCGAACCAATGCGGGTGCGAGGCGTTTTCGCGTCCTGCCGGATTCTCCGGTGGACGCTACGAGGTCGTGGTCGCGTTCCAATTCCAACTCACGTGGGCGTTATCGCATACCCACGCCCCGGCCCGCAACGCCGGTTTTTTGACGGCTCTGCTCGCCACTCGCCACTCGCCACTCGCCATTACCTCATCCCGCCCGCCCCACCAGGAACCAACTCGGGAGCCTGCCCTTCCCCTTCACCTCCACCATCCCGCGCGATTCAAACCGGTACCGGTCGCGCAGCCGCAGATAGGCCGGTTCCGCGACATGAATCCGCCCCGGGACGCTCGTCGATTCCATCCGGCTCGCCAGGTTCACGGTGTCGCCCCAAAGGTCGTAGCTGAACTTGCTCCGACCGATGATCCCGGCCACCACCGGACCCGTGTTCAACCCGATCCGGATCTGGATCGGCATCGACCGCTACGGAAACCCTTCCGCGACGCTGGCCAGCATGTTCAGCGCCAGTTCCGCCACCGCGTCGGCATGGTCGTCCCGCGGCGTCGGCAGGCCCCCGACCACCATGTAGGCGTC
>JBFWOK010000081.1:0-30326 GCA_050250555.1 Limisphaerales bacterium | reverse complement strand
CCGAAACGGTCAGGTCATCACGCGGGATTTCTTTGCGGGGATCCTGCGGTTGGACGTGGATGGTCGGGAAAACTCGCTTCCGCCGAATCCGCATCCCGCCTATGAAGCGTTTCTCGGGAATTACCGGATTCCGGCGGACAATCCGTTCGTGGGGGCGACCGAGTTCCTCGGGCAGCCGATAGCGGACCCTGCCAGCATTCGGACGGAGTTTTTCGCGGTGGGTTTGCGCAATCCATGGCGCATGTCGTTCGACCCGGAGACGGGTGAACTCTGGGTCGCGGATGTCGGCCAGGGCGCGCGTGAATCGATCTTCATCACCCGGAACGGGGCCAATCATGGCTGGCCGTTCCGGGAAGGCCCGATCGCGGGGCCGAGGTCGGGAGCCCCCGCGGGTTTCACCACCCAGGCGAGGTTTGATTATGTGGCTCCGATTCACAGCTATTCCCATGGCAACGGCCCCACCCAGGGACGTTCGATCACCGGGGGCTTTGTTTATCGGGGCACCCAGTTTCCGGCGCTGACCGGCGCGTACGTGTTCGCGGACTACGTGAGCGGCAATGTGTGGGCCCTCCGCCGGCAGGCGGTGGGCGCTCCGCGCGTCGAGCGCCTTCTCGGGGAGGTTGGAATCAGCGCGTTCGGGCGCGATCCCCGGGACGGCGACATCCTGATCGCGGACCTCGATGGCGGGCGGATTCTGCGTTTGGTCCCTGGAAGCCCGGGCGGCCAGGCGCTTCCCGCCACGCTGGCGGACACGGGCGCCTTCACGGATCTCGTGTCCCTCACGCCCGCGGTTGGGGTTGTTCCGTACGAGATCAATCTGCCGTTCTGGTCGGACGGCGCCACGAAACAGCGATGGTTCCATGTCCCCGGAACCAACCGCCTGTCGTTCGCGTCCTCCGATCCGTGGGGGTCGCCTTCGGGAACGGTCTGGGTGAAACACTTTGAGCTTCCAACAGGAACGGCTCCGGAAGCGCCACGACAAAGGATTGAGACGCGGTTCCTCGTGCGCAATGACGACGGCGTCTATGGCGTCACGTACCGGTGGACTTCCGCCACCGACGCGGTCCTCGTGGGGGACGAGGGTGATTTCGCCGCGTACACCGTCGGCGAGGGACCAGCCGCGAGAACCGTGAACTGGCGGTTCCCGAGTCGGGGTGAATGTCTCGCATGCCACAACGCCGCCGCCGGGGGATCGCTCTCTTTCGAGACGGCGCAATTGGCGCGGAATATTCAGCGACCCGATGGAACGTCGCGCGACCAAATCGGCGAACTCATCGAGGCCGGATACTTCCACAACCCTCCGAACCATCCGACCGCGTACCGCCGTCATCCGGCGTTGAACGACGAGAGCGTCAGTCTGGAAGCCCGTGCCCGGTCCTATCTCGCCGTGAACTGCGCTCCCTGCCACCGCCCGGGTGGCACCGTCGGCGGCGGGTTCTTCGATACCCGACTCGAAACGCCGACCGACATCGCGGGCTTGCTCTCGGGGCCGTTGAACGATTCGGGCGAGGACCCCGGCGCCCGCGTCATCGTCCCGGGCGAGCCGGGGCGTTCCGAGCTGCTGCTTCGCCTGCTGTCGGTGGACAACGACCGCATGCCGCCGATTTCCTCGGGGGTCGTGGATGACGAAGGTACGGCGCTTCTCGAGCGTTGGATTGTTGCGACATCCCGGAGGACGAATTTCAGCGCCTGGTTGGACGCGCGGTTTGGTCCGGCGATCGCGGAGGCGGCCGACCGGTCCCGGGACGCGGATGCCGACGGTGCGACGGATTACCTCGAGTTCCTCACGGACACCGATCCGGAGGTGTCCGGCGACGGATGGCGGCTTCGTGCGGTGCGGGACGCCGTGGGCGGTGGGATTCGTCTCCGGTTCCGGCATCCGGCGGACGTCGCTCTCACGCTCGAGATCGCGCGCGATCCGGTGGCGGGACCTTGGGAACCGTGGTGGGTCGAAGGGAGCGGAACCGAGGTGCCGTCGGAGGGCGTGGAACGGGACCTTTTCCTCGACGATTCGGACGAGGAGGTAGGAGCGCGTTATGTGCGGGCGCGGGTGCGGGAACTCTGAGCGAGACGACTTCTGAACCACGACGAACGGACTTCAATGCAAATGCAGGAACACGATCTGATTCGAACTGTGCGCGGCATCTATGAGGCGTTCGGACGCGGGGATGTGCCTGCGATCCTGGAGCATCTGTCTCCGGACGTGGAGTGGGAGTACGGAGGGACCGGAACGGATGTGCCCTGGCTTCAACGTCGGGTGGGCAGGGACGCGGCGGCCGGATTCTTCGAGGCCCTGAGGGAACTCCGGATGGACCGGTTTTCGCCCCGCGAGTTTCTTGCGGGTGACCGCCTTGTGGTGGTCCTGCTGGAAGTCGACTTCACGGTGACGCGGACGGGTCGACGGGTTGTGGAAGAGGACGAGATCCACGTGTGGCGGTTTGACACGGAAGGCCGGGTTTCGCGCTTTCGGCACGGTGTGGATTCCCATCGCCATCAGGCGGCCTGGGGCGGGCCGCCTGGGGACAACTAAAGGAAAAGTCCTTTGTTTTGGGTCGATTTGGAGTGCGGCGCTCGGCGCCGTTTTGGATCGCCGCGGAGCACCGAAGCATTGCGAGCCCCACCGAAGCGGTGCGGAGCACCGCATTCCAAAGGACCCGGTTCAGGTTCCCTAACGAAGGGACGAAGCTGGCCAACGGCGGCATTCCCAGCGGGGGGGCCGATGTTCTAGGGTGCGAATCATGAAGCCCGCCGCGCCCCTGGTTTCCGCACTGCTCGGCCTGCTGGCCCTTGCGGGATCATCGGGCGTGATGGCGGGTGGCGGGGAAGCCGTGGGCGAATTGGGCGCGGTGGAAGGGCTGAAACCCGCGCGGCTTCGTGAGGCGGACGAACATTGGGCGTTTCAGCCGGTCGCCCGTCCCGAACCGCCGCCCGAGCGCGAACCGGGTTGGGCGCGGCACGCGATCGACCGATTCGTGCTCGAAGGGTTGGAACGGAACGGATTCCGGCCTTCGCCCGAGGCGGACCGACGGACTTGGCTTCGGAGAGTGTTCCTCGATCTGACCGGACTGCCTCCCACTCCGCGCGACGTCGACGACTTCCTCGAGGACGGGCGGGACGACGCCTTCGAGCGCGTGGTGAACGAGCTGTTGGATTCGCCGCGATACGGGGAACGTTGGGCTCAGCATTGGCTGGACGTGGTGCGGTTCGCGGACACCCACGGATTCGAGGTGAACACGGAGCGTCCGAACGCGTGGCCGTACAGGGACTATGTGATCCGGGCTTTCAACAGGGACACGCCCTACGATCGGTTTGTGCGGGAACAGATCGTGGGGGACGCGCTGGGGGAGGATGCGGCGACGGGGTTTCTGATCACGGCGTCGGTCCTGCTGCCGGGGCAGATCGGAGCGGACGAACCCTCGAAGCGACTCGCCCGACAGGATGCGTTGGACGAGATCGTGGTGAATCTGGGGCAGACCTTCCTGGGCTTGAGTGTTGGTTGCGCGCGCTGTCACGACCACAAGTTCGATCCCGTCTCCCAGCGGGACTACTTCGCGATGCAGGCGTTCGTCGCGGGGGTGGAGTACGAGGACCGGGATCTGAAGACTCCGGAAGCGGAGAAGATTCGCGCGGAAGAGAAGGCGCTGCGCTCGCGGCTTGCGGAGATTCAGGGACGGCTCATGAGGCTGGCACCCTTGGCGGGGACGGGATGCGGGCGTTCGCCGGTGTCCGCGAAGGTCAATGTCGATCGCTTCGAGCCGGTTCGGGCGAGACGGGTTCGATTCACGGTCCGCGCGACGAACAACCTCGAGCCGTGCCTGGACGAACTCGAAGTCTTCGATCTCGCCGGCACCAACGTGGCCCTGGCCGTGACCGGGACGACGGTCACGTCGTCGGGTGACACCGTGGTGGCGGACCGTCATGAACTGCGGTTCATCCACGACGGCGTGTACGGGAATTCGCGAAGTTGGATGTCCGATGAGACGGGGAAGGGTTGGGTGATCCTCGAGTTTCCGGTCGAGACCGTGGTGGACCGTGTGGTCTGGGGCCGCGATCGCGAGGGACAGTTCGGGGACCGCCTGGCGACGGATTACCGGATCGAAGTGGCGGGGGACTCCGGGGAATGGATCCCGGTGGCGGATGCGTCGGACCGGGTGGCTCCCGGTTCGGCCGAGGCGCGGGATGAAGGTCTGGCGTTGCGGGGTCTGAGTCCCGAGGACGTGGAACTGGCCAAGGGATTGAGGTCGGAGCGGAAGGCCTTGGAAGCGCGGATTTCGGTGGTGTCAGCGGGGCAGAAGGCGTTCGCGGGACTGTTCAGGAAGCCGGACGACATCCGACTCCTGCGGCGCGGGGATCCCGAACAGCCCCGCGAGGCGGTGGTGCCGGCGGTGCCAGCGGTGCTCGGTCGGGGCTGGGTGGGACTTGCTCCCGACGCTCCGGAACAGGAGCGGCGGCGGGCCCTGGCGGACTGGATCGCCAGCACGAACAACCCGTTGACCGCCCGCGTGATGGTGAACCGAATCTGGCAGGGGCATTTCGGAACGGGCCTCGTCGAGACCCCCAGTGATTTTGGCAAGAACGGCGCACGGCCTTCGCATCCGGAGCTGCTCGACTGGTTGGCGTCCGAGTTCATGGAAACCGGCTGGTCGGTCAAGGAGGTCCATCGCTGGATCGTGCTTTCCGCAACCTACCGGCAGTCGGACCGGATCGATCCCACGGCCGAGGCGAAGGACGCGAACGCGCGGTGGCTTTGGCGATTTCCCTCCCGCCGGCTGGAGGCCGAGTCGATTCGGGATTCAATGCTCGCGGTGAGCGGGCGATTGAACCTCGCGATGTACGGGCGCGGCTTCGACCTGTTCGATCAGCGTGGCGGATTGTCGGGATTCAAGCCGGTGGAATCCTTCGGCGCCGAGGGGCGCAGGAGGATGGTGTACGCGCACAAGGTCCGGCGGGAAAGGGAAGCTGTGTTCGGGGCGTTCGACTGTCCGGACGCCGGACAGAGCGCGGCGCGGCGGGTGGAGTCCACGACGCCGATCCAGGCGTTGAACCTGTTCAACAGCCGCTTCACGTTCGACGAATCGGAGGCGTTCGCGGAGCGGGTGCGCGCGATGTCGGGCGACGGGGTTTCGGACCAGATCCGGACCGCCTACCGTCTCGCGTTGAGTCGCCTTCCGGAGGCCGCCGAGGCCGAGGAAGCGGAACCGGTGGTGCGCGAACACGGTTTGCCCGCGCTCTGCAGGGCCCTCTTCAACAGCAACGAATTCCTCCACCTGCCATGAGTTCGAACGCCCTGAATCTTTCGCTTCCGGGCCGGCAGCTCCTCGACCGCCGGCAGTTCCTGTCGGGCAGCGCGACGGCTCTGGGTTCGATCGCTTTGACGAGCCTGCTGGGACGGGATCGGTTGCTCGCTTCGACGCCCGCGCCGCGGATGTTCATCGATCCGGCGCGGCCGTTCGCGCCCAGGGCGGCCCATGTCGCGGGCCGCGCGAAGAACGTCGTGGTGATCTTCTGCGCCGGAGCGGTGAGCCAGTTGGAGACGTGGGACTACAAACCGGCGTTGATCCCGTTGGACGGCAAACCGCTCCCTGGCGGGCCGGCGGTGACCTTCCAGGGGCCGGCGGGCAATCTGGCGCGACCCCAGTATGGGTTCCGCCAGCGCGGACAGACCGGGAAATGGGTGTCGGACATGCTGCCGCACCTGGCGGAGTTGAGCGACGAGATCGCGTTCATCCATTCGCTGACGAGCAACAGCAACACGCACGGTCCGGCGGAGAACTTCCTTTCAACGGGTTCGGTGCTCGATGGGTTCCCCAGTCTTGGCTCGTGGGTGAGCTACGCGCTGGGCAGCGAGAACCAGGACCTGCCGGCTTACGTGGCAATCCCCGATCCACGAGGCGTCCCGCAGGCGGGGTCGAACAACTGGGGGCCCGGATTTCTTCCGGCGGTGTTCCAGGGGACGCCGATGAGCGCGAGTTCCCCGGTCCGACACCTCGCTCCTCCCAAAGGCGTCGTGACCCGGGAAGGCGATGCCGCGACGCGCTCCCTGCTGCAGCGGATGAACGAGCAGCACCTTTCCCGGCATCCCGGCGACGGCAAACTCGCCGCGCGCATCGCGAGCTACGAACTCGCCGCCCGGATGCAATTGAGCGTTCCGGAGATCAACGATCTTGGAACCGAGCCCGCCCACGTCCTGAGGATGTACGGGGCGGACGACGCTTCGAACCCGACCAAGGCCGCTTTCGCCCGGAACTGCATTCTGGCCCGGCGACTGATCGAGCGCGGGGTCCGCTTCGTTCAGCTGTTCAACGGCGCCTACGCCAGTGCCGGGGATCTCAACTGGGACGGCCACAGCAAGCTCAAGGAGCAGTACGACAAGCACGGCGCGATCCTCGACCAGCCCGCCGCGGCCCTGATCCGCGACCTGCGGCAGCGGGGACTCCTGGAGGACACGCTCGTGGTGTGGTGCACCGAGTTTGGTCGAATGCCGTTCTTCCAGAAGGGCGCACAAGGTCGGGATCACAACCCCGACGGATTCACCTGCTGGCTGACGGGGGCCGGTGTGAAGCCCGGAGTCAGCCACGGGGCGACGGACGAACTCGGGCAGCGCGCCGTCCAGGATGTCCATCCGCTCTACGACTTGAACGCGACGATTCTGCACCTGCTGGGGCTCGACCACGAACGGCTCACCTATGAGCACAACGGCATCCAGCGGCGGTTGACCAACGTCGAAGGCCACGTGATCCGCGAGATCCTGGCGTGAACCGACGTCTCCGACTGAACGCAGCGATAACAACCACGGAAAACACGGAATACACGGAAGACATGGAAGACATGGAATGGGATTAGGTTGAAGGACCAAAGACCAGTCCCCCTTTCCCCGTGTCCGTGTGGTCCGTGTGGTCCGTGGTTGCGCTCGCTAGTCTTCGGCGCTCAGCGGCGATCCAAAGCGGGGCGGAGCAGCGCCTCACTCGAAATGGGGCGGGTTAGTGGGACGGTTCTCTCCCTTGGCGCTATTGCCGCTCGGGGGGCGCCGAGCGACGGGGCGGTTCTCCGACCAGGGGCTGCGTGCTGCGGAGGTAGGCGAAGAGGTCCCGCACCTGCTGGGCTTCGAGGCTTTCGAGCAATCCTTCCGGCATCAGGGAGATGCCCGCGGCGCGGAGTTCGACGAGGTCGGAGCGCGGAAGGGTGGTGTTCTGATTGTCGAGTCCGCGCAGCACGATGAGGCGGTCGTCCTGGTCGACGAGAAAACCGGAGAGCGACCGTCCGTCCCGGGTTTCGACGGAGTAGTTTTCGTAGCCCTCGCGGATCTCGGCGCTCGGATGGACGATCGCGAGCAGCATGGCTTCGAGGTTCGCCCGGTCGTGGACCGTCAGGTCCGGTCCCACTTCGGCGCCCTGGCTGAACAGCTTGTGGCAGGTGCCGCACGCGTTTTGGAACAGGGTGCGTCCAGCGTAGGGATCGCCTGAGGTGGCGCGGATCACGCCCGCGAATTCCTGGATCTTCCTCTCCATCTCGGCGGTCGTGGGAACGCCGGTCTTCGGCCAGGTGGTCTCCGCGAGGCGCTGGAGTTCGGGGTCCCGGTGTTCCTTCAGTTTCCGGACGATGCTGGGCGGGATGGAGTCGCGCTGGATTCCGGGGAGGGCCCAGCCCGAGCCTTTGGGTTGGAGGGCCTGGACAAAGCGGAGCGCCCAGGCTGGACGGCTTGCGAGCAGCGTCTGCGCCGTCGAAAGCGATTCCCGTCCAAGCGCGCCGTAGACGCCGAGGACCACTTCGGCGATGGCCGGATCGTCGTAGCGTTGGAAGGCCGAGAGGATCGCCTTGCGCAAGCCGTCGTCGCGGACGACGCCCCGGTAGGCTTTCGTCAGGACCGGCACCGCGCCCGGGACGGAGACTTCGGTCATGACTCCGAGGAACTCGAGGCGTTCCCGTCGGTCGGCGGTTTCGTCGGCGACGATCCGAAGCGCTTTGCGAACGGCGCGTGGATCACCCTGGCGCAGGGCGAAGGCGTCGGATCCCACACCGTGGCGCGCCATCGCCTGGACCAGGGGTTCCGGGAACCCGGCGAGGGCGCGTCCCTGGAAGGCGGCTTCGAATCCGGTCATAAGGCGCCGGCTGTGGGCCGGGGTGGGGGAGAGAGCGAAGAGCCGGGCGCAGGTGAGGAGATCGCGCTGGCTGCCGGCCTGCGCGAAGCGGCGCATGGTCCGATCGAGCAGGTGGTGCTCCACCAGTGGGCTTGTCCAGAAGGCGGGATCCTCGAAGAGCGCGAGCACCTCGTCGCGATGATCCAGGCATTGGGCTTCGATCGCCCACCAGAGGAGCAGGGGCATTCGGTTGTCGGCGGCATCCTCGGCGCGGAGCGCGAGGGCACGGACGATGGCGAGTCCGTCGCGCGCGGGAAGGCGTTTGGCGGTGGCGGCGAGTTGATTGCGGACCTCGAGATTCGGCTCACGGCGGGCTAGTTCGGCGAGGTGCGCCGCGACGGTGGACGGGACTCGGTGTTCGTCGCCGAGAAGGCGCACGGCCCAGGCGCGGACGAATGGGTCGGCGTGGTCGAGCGCGGCCCGGGAGATGGCCTCGGTGCGACCGCCGGAGAGGTGGAGGGCCCAGAAAGATTCGAGCGCGGGCTGACCTGTGGTGCGCGCCAGGCGCTCGGCAAGCGTCGGAACCGCGGCCGGATCGCGGCGGTCGCCCAGCAGGCGGAGCGCGGTCTGGCGGGTCCAGCGGTTCGGGTGATTGAGCCGTTCGATCAGGGAACCGGTGTCGAGACGTGAAAGATCCTCGAAGCGAACGGGTCGGGAATCCTTGGCGCGAAGGCGGTAGATGCGGCCGTTCGAGGTGTCGATCCGACCCTCGTGATTTCGGAAATGGTTCACCTGTTCGTCGTACCAGTCGCAGACGTACAGGGCGCCATCGGGGCCGACCTTGATGTCGACCGGGCGGAACCAGCGGTCGTCGCTCGTGACGGGTCGCGAAAGATCGCGGGTGCGGAACGAGGATTTGTCGGGAACGATTTCGCTCTCCACGAGGCGTCCCTGGAGCGGTTCAATTCCGAAGAGTCGGCCCCGGTACCGTTCCGGAAGGGCGCCGTGCGAATAGAGGACGAAGTTGTGGGTGAATCGGGGAACGCCGGGGTGGGGCATGGGCGGGAAGTAACCGAACGCATACGGGTTCGAGAGGGGGCCATGCTTTTCGAAGCCCTTTTGAAGATAGGCGCCCTGAAGGTAGTGGAATCCCCGGGTGTCGCCGCCGTTGTGGCCCGAGAAGATCCTTCCCTGGTCGTCGAGTTCGCACCCGAACGCGTTGCCGCCACCTTCCGAGAACACTTCGTAGACCCTGCGTTCGGGGTGGTAGCGCCAGATATTCTGTCCCTGGGAATAAATGGGCTTCGTGTTGAGCGGTTGGCCGTCGGTGCCGTGGACCAGGATGTTGGCGGTCACGGTGCTGCCTTGCGCGCCGTAGAGCCAGCCGTCGGGGCCCCACCGGAGCGAGTTCGCCACACTGTGGGTGTCTTCGAGCCCGAAACCCGAGAGCCGGACCTCCGGGTCCCCTTCCGGGACGTCGTCGCCGTTCGCGTCCCGATAGAAGAGGAGGTAGGGCGGGTTCATCACCCAGACGCCACCGCGTCCCCGCTCGACCGAGCTCACGATGTTCAAGCCGTCGAGGAAGACTTTGTGGAGGTCGAAGGTTCCGTCGCCGTCGGAATCCTCGTGGATCGTGATGCGATCGGCGCCGCGGACGTGATTTGGCGGCGCGAGCGGGACGCGGTCATACACCGAACGCCAGACACTGTCGCGGCTGACCCGGGTGAGGCCGGCGGGTGACGGGTACTGGCGGTATTCAACGACCCACATGCGGCCGCGTTCGTCGAAGTTGAGGAAGACGGGTTGCGTGATCTCGGGCTCCGACAGGACGAGGTCCCAGGCGAGGTCGTCGGCGACGCGGAATTTCGCGAGCGATTCCGCGGGGCTGAGGGCGGGAGCGCTGGCTTCCTGGGGCAGATCCGGCGGGGGCGCGTCGACGCGAACGGGAGTCCGTGCCGGGAAAGGAGCCGGCGCCTGGGCCGAAGGTGGGGTTGGGGCGGGCTTGGGGGCGGGAGCAGGAGCCGGAGCGGGGGTCGCGGCGGGTGGCGGCGGGTGGACGGCTTGCGCCGAGAGGATGGCATCGGCTGGGGGGAGGGGTTCGTGGAGGCACCAGAGGATTCCGTTCAGCAACAGTCGGCGGAACGCGGGCAGCTGGAAGTCCGCGGAACTCCCAAGGGACGTGTAGAACGCGCGCCGATCGTTGGCCGTATTGACCCACGCGAGCAGTTCGGAGCGGTCCTGCCCCTCGATGCGACCGGTCAGGAGCGGGACGGTTCCGTCGCCGGGCGAGTCGTACTTGTAGAGATGCGACGTCACGCGGAAGTCGCTGGAGGGAACCCCGGTGAGGACGAGGTGTCGGGCGTTGGCCTGGACGGTGCTGACGAGGGTGTGGGGGCCGCTGGGCGGTTTGTTGCCGTAGTGGCCGCCGTAATGGGCGCCGAGGACGTCGACGTCGAAGGTGCTCCACGCGGCATGGTCGGTGTCGGCGGGCTTGGCGTCGAAGGCATGGCTCGAGGTCCGGATGCCGACGACGGGCTTGCCGGCGTCGACGTGGGCCTTGAGCAGATCAATCATGGCCTTGGGCGGCGTGCGGCGGCGGACGCTGACGACGACCAGATCCGCGTCGCGAATCGCCTGGAAGTTGTCGAAGTGGGGATCGCCGGCGGCGGGTGACGAAAGGACGTAGTCGATTTTGAAGCCGCGCCATGCGAGATCCTGGCGGATGAACTCGGGAAGGGTCGTCGCGGTGTCGTATTCGTTCTCACCGATGACGAACGCGATTCGTTTGGGGACGTCCTCCCGGAAGCGGAAGGGTTGGCCGCCGAGGAAATCGGTGCTGGCGATGCTGGGGCACCAATGGCGTTCGATGTGTTCGATGACGAGTTCGGTGCCGCGGAAATGGGAGACGTACGGGCGTTTGCGATGGTTGTACATCGAGTCGGTCAGATCGCGCATGAGGAGCACGTTCTGGCCCTGATTGACCATCTGCCGGATCGCGAAGGGCCGGCCGAGGACGCACATGTTGATATGAACGCCCATGACGATGACGTTGGTGATGCCGCGCTGGCGCATGAGGTAGTAGGCCTCGGCGGAATCGGTGATCGCGTCGCCGTCCATGATTTCGAGCGCAGGATGCTGACGGGTCCAGGCGCCGTACCCGGGACATTCGGGGCAGCCGTCACAGCCGCCATCGGAGTCATCGATGGGCAGGGCGCGCTCGCGGTCGGCGTCGATGCCGCACCAATTCTGGAGGGGGACACGGGTTTCGATCTTGGGCGCGGACCGTGCGAGTTGGCGGCCCGGATGATTCTCGTAGAAGCGGAGGGTGTCGCTTGGGCAATGGATGATGAGCATGCCCTTATTGCGGGCCGATTTCAGGACCTCGTTCATCCTCGGCGCCATTTCGCCGACGCGTTCGGTGGCGTCGGGGCAATGGTGTTTGTCCCACATGTCACAGGCGACGACGGCGGTGTGGGCGGGGTTCCACGCGACGGGGCGTTCGACCACCTGGAGGGCGTTGGGGCGGGCGGGGTCGAGGATTCGGGAGCGGGTGTTGAGGATGACCGGGTCCGCGGCGGCCTGAACGGCGGTCATGGTGGTGACCGCGATGGCGAGTAGGGCGAGGGCGGGCGTCAGCAAGGTGGGGATTGGTAGGTCGCGAGGTTTCATCGGGGGTATCAACGAGTTGCGGCTCGCGCGTTGGACCCATGAACCGCGGAGGAATCCACCACGAAGACACGAAGATCACGAAGAAGGAGGACGGCTTGGATGCCATCCCTTCGCTCGGCCTTTGTGTCCTTCGTGCGCTTCGTGGTGGGATGCCGGTTCATGGAGCGCGGGACTTTGCCGAATGCCGGACACGAACTGGGTCCATGAACCGTGGCCGCGGAGGTGTTGCAGCCGGCTACTTCTTTTCCTCCGCGGCTTTTTCGGCGGGGGCGTTGGTGCTGATGGCGGTGAAGACGATGCCGGTGTTGATGTTGAGGCCGGGCAGGGACGCCTGGAGTTTCGCGGTTCCTTCGGCGGTCACCTTGGTCTGCCAGAGGTAGAGGTTCCTGAGATGTTTCATGCCCTGGAGATGGGGGAGGGCGGCGTCGGTGACGGGGGTTCCGTAGAGATTGAGCGATGTGAGGTTCTGGAGGCCCGCGAGGTGGGAGACGCCTTCATCGGTGACGCCGGTCAGTTCGAGACCGAGCACCTGAAGATGAGGCAGCGCCTTGATCAGGGCGAGGCTGGCGTCGGTGATCTTGGTTCCACCGAGGCGCAGTTCGATGAGGCTGGCGACGTCCTTGATCGGGGCGATGGTGGCGTCCGTGATGCTGGCGCCCTGGGGGCGGAGGTTGACTTCGTGCCAGGGCGAGTTCTGGGCGACGGGTCGGACATCGACGCCGTTTTTGGCGAGATCCGCGAGGGCGGCGGCTTCGGCGGCGGGCGCCTTGAAATCCTTGGGCAGCACCGGTACGGGCACCGCGGGCCGGTCGGAGGCGGGCGGTGTCACGGCGGGGACCGCCGACGCGGACGCCGATAGGATGGCGATGCCTTCAGGCCATTCGGCGCCTTCGTTGATCCAGGCTTTCAGGATGGCGACCTGTTCGGCCGAAAGGACTTCGCCCTCGGGCGGCATCCGGTCGTCGTTGTCCTTCGGCAGGATGACGCGTTTGTGCAGTTCGCTGGCCTCGGCGTCGCCGACCTTGATGACCGGGCCGCCTTTGCCGCCCTTGAAGGTGTCCGCCTTGAGGTCGAGGCGGAGTTTGGCCTTCTGTTTGTCGGCTCCGTGACATTCGAGGCAATGGTTCCTGAGGATGGGAACAACCTGCTTGGCGAAGTCCACGGCGGCGTGGGCGGGCAGGAGGAAGGAGGAGGCGACGATTCCGGCGAGGATGAGCTTCTGGTTCGGCATTTTCATGTCCTTGGGGGCTGTTGAATGAGGGTTGGTATATCGGGGACGGGACTCGGATTCAAACTTTGCCTTGGATCCGGGTCCACGAACCGTGCTCGGGGAATGGGGGGTTCCCGAAGTTTTTGGCGGGTTCTACTTTGTTATCTATTGACAATCATTGCTTGCGTCCCACGCTGCCGAGCGTGAACGTTTCTTTGCCGTCCAACTGGGAGCAATTCATCGCCAGTCAGGTTCGCGCCGGGGAATTCGGCAACGCGAGCGAAGTGGTCCGCGAGGCGTTGCGTCTCCTGCGCGATCAGCAGGAAGCGCGCGCGGAGCAGGAACTCAGGGCTGCCTTTGCCGGTGTGGATCCCCACGGTGGACACGGCGAACCCTCCGAAGACGACCGTGCATTGATTGGCCAGCTCGTTGAACGCCACCGCAAGGCGAGGGCGCGGAAGTGATTGTCGTGTTCGATACCAATGTCGTTGTCGAAGCGATCTTCTGGCCCAAGAGCACGGCGCGCCGGGCTCTGGCGGGCCTGGCATTGCGTCGGTTTCGAACCGCGTTAAGCCAGGAGATCCTCGACGAATACACGGCGGTGACTTCGGCGCTGCGTGTGCGCCTGTTTCCTCGGGCCCAACCTGCCGGTGCGCTGGCTTGGATCGTCGCAAAATCCGTGCGTGTCGCCCCCCTGGTTCTTGACCGAAAGCTCAGTCGCGATCCGAAGGACGACGTGTTCGTCGCCACCGCGGTCGCCGCTCAAGCGGCGTTCTTGGTGACGCAGGATCGTGATCTGCTCGTGCTCGAGAAGCCGTTCGGAATCCGAATCGCCACCCCGGTCGAGCTGATTCGCGAACTGAGGCTCTGAGGTCCGCACTGGGAAGATGGAGAAGAAGCAGGCTGCCAACCGGAGGCAACCTGCGGCACTGGTTCGTTCATCGAAGGCGGCCGGCGAGGTCGCCGGCGTATCCGGTGAGTTCGACGAACGCGGATCCGACGTCGTTGCCGGCGGCGTCGAGGACGCGGCAGGAGCCCTCCCAATAGGGCACGTTGCCGATGGCGCCGGGCAGTTCCTGGTCGAGGGCGAGGGGGGCGAGTTGGAGCGTGATCGGCTGGCGGGTCGCCAGGTCGGTGGCGCGCAGGGTGAGGCCGACGGGGTATTCCGCGCCGGACCGCGGGCTCTTCCAGCGGGAACGGGGTTCCAGGGCGAAGGCATCGGCCGGCGCATGGGTGACGCGGCCGTCGCGATCGACCCAGGCGAGAGTCGAGTAGGGGTCGGTGGATCCGTCCTTGTGCCGGAGTCGGTAGGCCATGATCTCACCGCCGTCTTGGAGTTGGATGGAGACCCAGTCCCAGCCGGTCTGACCGGGCGAGAGTTGGCTGCTGCTGAATTCATGGTCCATCCACGCGATGCCATGGACGGCGCGGCTCGAGCCTTCGACATCGAGGTGGCCTTGGACATCGAGCCTGGAGAACGTGAGGTAATGACTCGCCGCGGTGGGGGACGCGCCCTTGCGGGAGACGCCCCGTTCACCGAACACGACGAGCGGTTTCGCGGGAACCAGGGTGAGATCCCACGAGGCTTCGGCGCGGATCCGGCTTTTGAGGCGCAACGAGGGTCGACCGCCCGCGCCGGCGGGGGCCAGCCGTTCCAGCGACCCTCCGCCGTTCCAGACGTGGAGATTCGAAATCGAAGCTCCCGCCGACCACCCTTCGCGGTTCAGCTGTTCCCGATGCCTGAAGCGTCCGGAACCCACATCGAGCAGCGCGAAGTGGGAGAGGAACAATTGATCGACGCCGAAAGCCGCGGGGGAAACGGATTCGAGGTCGGTGAGGGGTACGCGGATAGGGCCGGCGGTGCGGAAGAACGTCGACTGAAAACCGAACCGGTTGCTCGAGCCGTCCCATAGGTGGCCGGTGATGTACCACCATTCGATGCGGAACTCCGGGTGACTGCCGTGATCCCTGGGGAACGTGAACACACGGCCGGGTTGCGGCGAGGCGTAGCCGTCGGGCGTCCGGGGTGCGAGGGGCTCCTCAGCGCGCGCTCCAGAGGGCAGGAATGCGAGAAACGCCAGGACGAAGCCGAGAGCGGGGCGACTTGGGCCCGGAGGTCGGGATCGGGATCGGGACCGGGATGGGTGGCGCGGGTTCATTCCATCTCATTTCAATCCGGTTCATTCCTCGCGGTCGGCGGGGAGTTCGGCGCCCCAGCGACCGACGGCGTAGCTCACCGCGGTGGCTCCAGCCAGGACCAGGGTTGCGAGGAGCGCGAGGGGCCCGGGAGGCGCCGCGAACTCGAGCGTCCAGCCGAAGGTCTGCTTGTTGATCACGCGGATGAGCAGCCAGCCGAGGGCGCCGGAGACGACGAGGCCGACCACGAGACCGACCGCGGCGACGACCAGACCTTCCACGGCGGCCACGGCGGCGAGTTCGCTCGGGCGCATGCCCAGCGCTCGCAGCGTGGTCCAGTCGGCGCGGCGTTCGATCAGGATGCTGGCGAGGGTCATGCCGAGTCCCAGAACGGCGACGGTCAGGCCGATGGCTTCGAGCGCGTACGTGATCGAGAAGGTCTGTCGGAAGATCCGGAGAACCTCGGTGCGCAGGTGGCGGTTGGTGAGGATCTGAAGGCCGGGATGTTTCGCGAGCCACGCGGAGCGGATCGTTTCGGCCTGCTCCGGATCGCGCAGCGCGACGATCACGCTGGCGGCGAGGTCCGTCTGGAACCATTCGATGAAAAAAGCCCGATCAACGACGAGGGATCCGCGTTCGTTGCCGTAATCGGCGAACACTCCGGCGATGCGGACCTGTTGGAGTCCGGACGGCGTCGGAATCTCCACGACGTCGCCGCGATGCTTTTGGAAGCGTTCGGAGAAACTCTCGCTGACGAGGGTGGGAACGGGGATCCCGGGAGCGGAGGGCGTTGGTGCGAAGACCACGTCGAGGTCGGTGGGTCGTTCCACCCAGGCGAGCTGAACGTGGCGTTCAAGGAATCCGAGGTTGCCGGCGGCGAGGATGGTGGTTCCGGCGGGAAGTGTGACTTCGATGCCGTGGAGGACGTTGGCGTCAGCGACGGCGGGATCGTTGGCGAGGGCCCGCCAGGTGTCGGGGGAGAGGCGGTTGTCGGTGGACGCGCTTTGGGCACCCGCGCTGGAGACGTAGAGATCGGCCTGGAAGGTCCGTTCGATCCAGCGGCGCATGGTCCGATCGAAGCTGCCGACGAGGATGACCATGCCGGCGGTCATGGCGACGGCGCAGATCAGGCCGGCGGCGGCGAGGACGTGGCGTCCGGAGGGTGTGGTCAGGGGGCTGATCCCGAGGCGGGCGACGGCTGCGAGGCGGCCCAGGGGTTGGAGCAGGCGGGCCGCGGTCGACAGGGCGCGACTTCCGAGGATCCCGGCGCCGGCGATCCAGAACAGGGCGGCGAGATAACCGCCGGCGGGGAAGCGGACACCGCCGTCGAAGCGGAGCGGAGGCAGGAGGGCGCATGCGACGCCGGCGGCGACGAGGGCGAATCCTGGCAACGGATGATGAAGGGCCCAGGCGGAGGAGGGGTTGGGGGCGTTGCGGGCGAGGAGTTGGGCGGGTGGGATGGCGGCGGCGTTGCGGGCGGGCCATCCACCCGCGAGGAGGGCTGCGACGACGGCGAGGACGAGGGCAGCGCCGACCTCGCCCGACGTCAGGGCGGCGGCCTGGGCGCTGGTGGCGTAGTACAAGGCGTTGACGGTGCGGCCCACGAGTCGGACGGACACCTGGGCTCCAGCCCAGCCAAGGGCGATTCCCAGAATGCCGCCCAGGAGGCCGATTCCCGCGGCTTCGAGAAGCCAGGCCCTATGGAGAGTCGCGGCGTCGACTCCGAGCGAGCGAAGCACACCGATCTCGGTGCGACGACGGACCACCGCGCCGTCGAGGGCCTGGACGACGAGGTACATGCCGACGAGAAGGGCGAGGAGGGAGAGGAGCGTCAGGTTGAGGCGGAACGCCCTTGTCATGGCGGCGCCGGCTTCGCGTCGTTCGGAGGGTGACTGCACCCGCCAGCGTTGATCCGCGTTCGAGGGCTGGGCGTCCGACGGTTGGCCCGGGGCGGAGGCGGATGCCCGGGTCGCCCAGGTATTCAGTTGGTGGCGGAGTTGATTGCGGCGTTCGTCCTCGTTCGGGCCGGGTTCGACCCGCAATTCGACGCGGGTGAGGCGGCCGGTGCGGCCGGTCCATTGCTGGAGCGCGGGCAGATCCATGACCAGCAACTCGGCTGGTGCGGCGGGTTGGCCGGGGAGTTGGGGGATCACGCCGGCGACCGTGAGGGGAACGATGCGTTCATTGACCACGAGCGGCAGTCGGTCTCCGGGGGCGAGATTCTCCCGTCGGGCGAGCGCCGCGCTGATGAAGACCGAAGTCGGATCGCGGAGAACACGCCAGAACGGGGTTTCGCCAACGCCACCGTCGGCGGGTGGGTCTGTGGGGGCTGAGGCGGGGGAGGACGGCGAAGGCGCATC
The DNA here is from genome assembly GCA_050250555.1 of Limisphaerales bacterium. Lineage (GTDB taxonomy): Bacteria > Verrucomicrobiota > Verrucomicrobiia > Limisphaerales > CAIMTB01 > CAIMTB01. The sequence goes on along the minus strand of JBFWOK010000081.1, from coordinate 12,873 downwards.
GGACGCGAACCAGTCCGGGGCGGGCTCGGCCTGATCGCGGCCGACGTTCTGGATTCCGACGAGGTCAATGCCGAGGAGGCGAAATGTCGGACGGCTTCCGATCGTTTCGGGTTCGCCGTTGGGCGGGTTGGATTGGGGTTGGGTCGCGGTAGATTCGACGATCGGAACGATGTGAACGGGAGCGTCGCGGAGGCGGCCGTGGAGTTCCACAAGGACGGATTCGGGAAGATCGCCGGCGGGGGCTTGGATCATCCAATCGCTCTCGGCGGCGACGAGGTCGGTGAAATGTTGGAAGCTGGCGGTGGCGGCCCGGTTGGCGAGACGGATCGAGAGATAGACCGCGATGCCGAGGGCGAGGATGACGACGAGAAGGAACGATTGACCGGGGGTATCCCGCCAATGGCGAAGGGTGAATCGGCGCCAGAGCAGTCCGTGAACGGCGAATGGGTTCATCCGGGGCGTTGTTCCGAAGCACGGAGGATCCGCCCGGGAGCACTGGGTGGCGTGGAATCCTGGATCAGGGTCAGCATCGACGAGTTGCGACTCGCGCGTTGGATCCATGAACCGCGGAGGCTTCCACCACGAAGGCACGAAGATCACGAAGGGGAGGAGGGCCGGCGTGGATGCCTTCCCATCGGTCGGGCTTCGTGTCCTTCGTGCTCTTCGTGGTGGAATGACGGTTCATGGAATGAGGGGCTTCGGCCGGACTCAGGACGACGCGTCGGCGTCGATGACGATCCCGTCCCGGAGGGCGACGACGCGATGGCAGATGGCGGCGGCTTCGGGACTGTGGGTGACGAGCACGAGGGCTGTGCCGGTTTCGTCGGTGAGTTCGCGGAGCAGCGCGAGCACGTTGGCGCCGTTGGCGGAATCCAGATTGCCGGTGGGTTCGTCGGCGAGCAGGACAGCGGGCCGGTGGACCAGCGCCCTTGCGATGGCGACGCGCTGTTGTTCGCCGCCCGACAACTGCGCGGGGCGCGCCTCGGCTCGATGCTCGACGTGGACCCGGGTGAGGAGTCGACGAACGCGTTCCTCCCGCTCGCGGGGTGGGATCCCGATCAACTGGAGTGGGAGTTCGACGTTTTCGAAGGCGTTGAGGGTGGGGAGGAGGTGAAAGAACTGGAACACGGTGCCGAGACGGAGTCGGCGCAGGCGCGCGAGTCCGGTGGCGTCGAGGGTTTCCAAGGACTCCGAATGGATGCGGATGGAACCGCGATCGGCGCGGTCGACGCCTCCGAGGCAATTGAGGAGCGTGGTTTTTCCGCTGCCGGAAGGACCGACGAGGGCGACGCGTTCGCCGGCCCAGACCGAGAGGGACACACCGCGGAGCACGGGCCGGCCATCGTAGGCTTTCTCGACATCCCGGGCGGCGACGACAGGGTCGCCCTCCGGAGAGTGGATGGGAGACCACGGGCTAGGGCTGGGGGATTTGGCGGGGGGTGGTGGGCGCGAAGTCGGTGACGGTGAGGTCGGTGGATGGCCCATGGCCCCCTCTTATGGCGCGGGTCAGGACGGCGCGCCACTTTTCTGGCGGGCGTTCGCGCGCGACCGACTGGACGGGTCGTGTTCGGGGTGGCCCGAGCCCCATCGGGGCGGCAGGAGACAGCCCAGGGTGAGTCCCGCGGTCAGCGGGACGGCGCCCTGGGTCCGAATCCATGAAATGGTCGAGCCCTGCAAGGGCGACACAATCCGCGCGGAGGGAAGGAATGGTGGCACCCCTTCAGGGTGCGGACCCACGCGGCGTCAGCAACCCAGGGCAGGGACCCTCGGCCGCCTCGGGCCCCAGCCCTGGGCTATCCAAGGACGCCCCGTTGGGGCTCGGGACACCAGGGGGGCAGAAAGTACCTGTCCCATCGCGCCGCCCGGACTTTAGTTCAGGGCCCGAATCGGTCGACGAATGCGCATGGTTCTACCTGGGATGACGTTGAACTCCATGGTTTGGGGTTCTTGGTCGGAAAAACGAATCCGGTTTCAGCGGTTCACAATCTCTCAAGACTTCGTCGCTGCCGGAGGTCGCTGACCTTGGAAAGCAAAAAGTGCCGCCAGTAGAATCGCAATGCCACCTTGGACAGACAGTAGGGTCCAGTCAATGCGTACAAGAAATCCATAGGAAGGTTTTACAATTCTAGGATCAGCTGGGCAAAAGATACTGGAGTAACCGAGTCGACTTCGTACTTCTCTATGAGTTCCCTGATTGGTGACGAGAATCCAGGGTGGAAACATCAGCATCAATATCGTAGCAACTAACAGCCATTTGGCTGCTACACGCCTGCCTGAGGTCCTAATCCGAGTTGCCAACATGATGATCGCAATAGCAAAATACTGCGAGCCTAGCATGATCCAGTTGATGCGCATGCGTAGTTCAAATTGCCGTTCTGCAAGCATAGTGTGGATAGAAGGAATCAACTCCTCAGCTTTTTTGCCGAAGTCAGTACCGATCAAGGCGTATCCCCAGCTAAACTCGATTGGCGCGGAATGAGATTTGGATGATGGATGCGGCTGCAGGCGGACGATCCAAGGTGGACTAAGGGTCATGAGCACACACGCCGCAAGTGCGAAAGCAAAGGCTTTCTTTCGGTTCATATTAGATTGCGTTCGAAACTATCCCGCAAGATTGATGGGAATACCGTAGAACGCTGCCGGTAAACCCGCAATTGGAGGCGCATAGTACCTGTCCCTTGGTGGCTCAAGGGCTGTTCGCGGGACGAAAAGACTCGGCGGTTTCACGCCGTGACCGGTGCGTAATGAAGCACCATCAACTCCCGCGCCGGTACGGAAAGCATCGCGTAGGGTCGACCGTCGTCACCGCTAAACTCTACCTCGAAGTGGTCGTCGGCCAAAGCCTGGATCACGGTGCCCACTTGGCCAGCAACCAAGCCCCGATCCGATCGGTCGGCCAATAACGCAACGACATCCAGTTCATGGATTTCGGACTTCATAACTTTAGGATTCAAAGCACGTAGCAGGAAGTCAACCGCGGGAATTCCTCATCCTCCCGGATGATCCACGCTGTGCGTATCGCGGCACTCCGTCCTTCTCGTTCCCATCTGAAATCCACGGTGTATCGGCGTCCGAATCGGTCCATTTCCCCCGCCATGCAAGACTCGGTCTCGAGCGCTTGCCTGATTCGACCTTCGAATTCTGCTGCGCTGTCGGCCGTCAAGCCGAGGACGGAATGGAAGACCCGTGCCTTATGCTTGCCGCGCGGGTGTTCGAACGACAGGCAGTATTCTTCGAGCTTCCGTTTGTCGATGACGGCTTGAGAGGCACCCGGAAGTCTCATATGTCGATTGTCGCCCGACGACTCAGCTTTGCCACGCCGAGGTTCATTCTTCAACTTGAGGCACAAAGTACCTGTCCTTTAGCGGCTCCACCACGAAGACACGAAGATCACGAAGAAGGAGGATGCCCTCCCTTCGCTCGGTCTTCGTGTCCTTCGTGCGCTTAGTGGTTGGTTGCCGGTTCGTGGGTAACACCGCAAGCGACTGCAACGATCCCCCCGCGGGAAAGAGGTTGGCGCCGCTGTCGGATTCTGAGCCCTTCAGCTCAAGGCGCGACCAGGCTTCTGAGTTGTTCCGGTGTCACGGAGATCCGCGGCCGGAAGCGGGGACCTCGCAGGTACTCCATGAGGCTGGAACGAAGCTGGCGCCGGACGGGGTCGAGATCGGATTCACTCGAGAGGTCGACGGAGCAGACGAACAACCGGCCGGGACCGACCCTGGCTTCGAAGGCCAGTGCGAGGCTTCGGGCGGTGACCCAGTCGTCGATCACCCGGATGGTGGGATCGAGTCCTTTTGGGAGGGAATCGAGGATCATGGGCGACGCATTCCGCACGACGGACCACCATTGCCAGTTGCTGTGGAATTCGGTCGGAAACCGGTCCAGGGCCGGGTTCCGTGGGTCGCAGAGGATGCCGAGGGTGTGCGGGGCCTGCCGGGCGGTCCATGCGGTGTTCCAGAAGATGGGAGAGAAGCCCAAGGCGACGGGGCCGGTCTCGGGATCGGGCCGAACGCGGCTAGGAGGTATCAGCCAGAGCACACGGCCTCCCTGGCTCAGCGTCTCCAGCGCGGCGGCATCGAGGTCGGAGACCACCTGGACGGGATCGGTGTCGGTACCGGGACCCGACGGCGTGGAGGACTCCGACGGAACTTCTGTCGGGTAGACCCAGACATCCCAGTCATTGCGGATCGGGGGCCGGGTGGCGACGGTCACCACGAGGCGATACTTGGCTGGCGCGGGCGTTTCGGAGAGGGCGATCTCGACGCGGCCGAGGCGGGTGACCAGGCCCACGGGGATCGATATCCCGGGAAGGGTTCCTTCGGCGACGGCGCGTCCGATTTCGTCGACGAGCGCCCACGAGGCTTTTCTTCCGAGAAGCGGGACGGGTCCGAAGTGGGAGACATCGACGTCGGCTTCGAGGGATTCGGATTGGGTGAAGACTCGTTTGGTGAGGCGGGCGAGAGGGATGGTGGGTCCGCAGAAACGACGGAATTCGGCGGGGGTCACGTAGCCTTTGCCATCCCAGAAGGGGTCGAGCACGCCCACGGGCGCGGTGCCCTGTCCGGGGAAATCGTGCAGGTCGAGCAGCTGGAATCCGGCGAGGCCCTGGGTGCGCAGGGCGGACTCGATCTCCTCCTTGTAGCAGAGCGTTTGAAGCCGGCCGGAAGCGGCGAGAAACCGTCGGGCAAGGTGGCCCAGTCCGTGGTCATTCAAGGTGTCGCGGAAGATCTCGAAGTTCCGAGGCTTCAGGTGGCCCGTGTATTTGCGCATCCCGCTGAAATCCGGATAGGCGCACCATTGGCCGATTTCGTGGGCGACGACCGGGACCGTTCGAGCCGCGACGATGGCGCGGTAGTCGGTCGTGGTTTCGGGTGGGGTGCTGTTGATCCGGGACTTCAGTCCGGCGCCCCAGGCCTGGATTCTCGGATCGGGGATGGAGTGCCACTGGTTCGCGGGCAGTTCCGGCCAACCGGCGGCGGAGGTCCAGAGTCGCCGGGGATCGCGGGCCTTGAATTGGGCGACCCACTGGGCGAGGAAATCGCGGTGTCTGGCACCGGCGGGTTCGTTCCCGGAAGCCATCAGCACGAAGGATGGGTGATTGCCGAAGTGCCGCAGGATGCGCTCGGTCTCGGCGTAGATCCAGGCGTCCACAGGGCGGCCGTCGCCGAGGGTGGTCGATTGATTCGCCCAGCTCGACGCCTCGACCTGGAGGTACATCCCGAGTTCGTCCGCGGCGATGAACGCGGCTTCGGGCGGGCAATGCGAATGGAAGCGCAGATGATTCAGTCCATGAGCCTGGGCGGTGCGAAGGACTCGGCGCCAGGACTCGACGTCGACAGGCGGATGGCCGGTGCGGGGGAAGATGGAGCACTCCAGGGTGCCCCGCAGAAAGACGGGCCGGCCGTTGACGGTGAACCCGGTTCCGTCGGCGGCGAACTCGCGCAGACCGAACGGGACTTCGATCTGGTGGATCTGCCCATCGACGGTGCGTGATTCGACGGTGATCGCGTAGAGCCGAGGGTCGAATTCGTCCCAGGTTCGCGCCTGTTCCCCGAGGAAGAGTTCGATTTCACCGCCGCCGCCGCCCGGGCTGATGGCGTGGTCGGTGGTTCGTTGGGTGACGAGGCGGGTTGGGGCTTCCGCCAGGCGCGCGGAACAGGTGATTTCGGCGGTCGTGCGGAGGCCGGTGGCGTTGCCGAGGCGCCAATGCACGCGGGCGCTACGTGAGCGGAGATCCGGGATCACCTGGACCTCGTCGATCCAGACGAGCGGGGTGGATCGGAGTTCGATGCGGCCCACGATGCCGTTCCAGTTGCCCTGGGTGTGATCGGAGATCGCGTGGGAGTTTTCGCCGATGTCGACGATCATCCGATTGTCGACCCGGATGGTCAGCCGATGGCGGCCGGGGTTCAGCAGTCCGAGATCGTGTTCGTGGGGAGTTCCGAGGGTGTCGGCCGCGCCGATGAGTTGGTCGTCGACCCAGACCCGGGTTTCCCAATGGGGGCGTTCGAGGAACAGCACGACGCGGCGATCCTCCCAATCCGGCGGGATCAGGACGTCCCGTTGGTACCAGGCCGCGCCGATGTAGACGGTCTCGGGCTGCAGCCAGAAGGGAACGCGGATCTCGCCGGGAACGCGGTATCGCTCGTATTCGGGATCCGTGAACCACGAGCGGTCGGCGATGGAACCGGTCCAGCGGGTGTTGGTCGAGACCGGGTTGCCGATTCGCTGGACGGCCAGGGATCCGGGAAGTCGGACGCGGCCGGTGAGGGGTCGATCGGACCAGCGATCCGCGACGCCCTGGTCGGCTGGGTCCAATTCGAACCGCCACGCGCCGGTGAGGGGGATGGCGTCCCTGGCGCTGGCGGAGGGTGCGAAGGATCCGATGGATGCGAACGCCAGAACGACAACGACAACGAATCCGAAGGCGGCTGGGTGGTGCACCACGATGGCGCCCTCGGGGCGTCGCACGCCGAAGACGGACGTGCCTTCCTACTCGGAGACGAGGATGGCGTTGTTGCTGAGCAGGTACTTCTGGAGGTCCGGCTTCGACGACAGGGTCGTCTGGTTCCCGTGGCGCTTCGTCTTATAGCGCTTGTAATGCACCAGGGTCTTTCCGACCAACGTGACGGCGACGTTCAAATCTCCTATCTGCCAGACTTGGCCCTTTTCGAACGGAACCAAAGTCTTGGGGGAGGATGGCGACGACGCCGATTTTTTCATGGGCCGAGTTTGCCTGACTTGGTCTATCGACGCAAGCGCCGGGGCGTACGGAAACGACCCTACCGAGCATCGGTGCCTACCCGGAACGACGTAGAATGGGATCCGGGGCTCCGCGAAGACCGACCGGAGGGGGCGCTATCACCCAGCGGGAGGGTTCGGATCCGGGGGGCCGAAGAGGTATTCCACGGCGAACCCAAAGCCGGGGAGGAGTGCGGAGGCGGCGCGGTCCCCTGGGTGCCAGCGACCGGCGAGATGATACTCGCCTTGCCTAAGAAAAAGAACCTCGACCGATCGTGCTTCGGGGTCGACGAGCCAGTATTCGGTGACGCCGTGTTGTTCGTACAAGTCCCGCTTGTCGATGCGGTCGCGACGGCGGGAGTCAGGAGAAAGGACTTCGACGACGAGATCCGGGGCTCCGTGCAGGCGGTCGGTCAGGATTGCCATGCGCTGGTGGGAGACGAAGAACACATCGGGCTGCACCACCCGGCGGCTGGAAAGGATCATGTCCAGGGGTGCCAGACCGGTTTTGCCGAGTCGGTGTTCCGTGACCCACTTCCGGAGTTCGTCATGAAACCGGACGACGATCTCCTGGTGGAAGAACGAGGGTGACGGGGACATGATCAGCTCTCCATCCCACAGTTCAGCGCATTCGGTGCTTTCGGGGAGTTCGGCGACCATCTCGGCGAAGGTCCAGCGGCGGGGGGCGACGCCGGGGGTTGCCGGGTTGGCTTGGCCTGCAATCACGGTGAAACTCAAGGCCCTGAATTCCGCGGCGTCAAGTTTGGCGGACCACGCGATCAGCCCCAGTCGGGGTAGGTCCAGGGAGAGCGGTACGGGCGGCTGAGGAGTTTGGAGGCTTCGGGATCGCCGACGATCTCCTCGGTGGCGCCATTCCAGTGGAGGCTTCGGCCGGTTCGCCAGGAGATCATTCCGAGGAGGGGGAGAACCGAGGCCCGGTGGCCGACGTCGATGTTCGCGACGCCGTCGCGGCCGGATTCGATGGCGGCGAGAAAGTCGGCCCAGAGCAGCTTGAGATTGTGTCCGTCGGGTTCCTGGAGTTGGGAATCCTCGTGCACCGGGTTGGCTCGGGAGTCCGCGGGATAAAACGTCCAGCCGTCCTTCCACCCGATGTGAAGGGTTCCCTTGGTGCCGTAGAAATAGGCGCCGATGCCGTGTTTTTCCGCGCGATTGCCCCCGAATCGGCGGTGTTCCCAGACGCAGGTGCAGCGTTCGAACTCGTAGACGGCGACCTGGTGGTCGGGGGCGTCGGAGGTCTGTTCGGTGTCGGTGAGAATCGGGGGGCCGGCGATTTGGCGGCCGCCGGTGCAGAAGATGCGCTTGGGGTAGGGTTCTTCGCTCCACCACAGGACCTGGTCGAGCCAATGGACGCCCCAGTCCCCCAGTTGTCCGTTGGCGTAGTCGAGGAAGCTCCGCCAGCCGCCGGGGTGGAGCTTCTTGTTGAACGGCCTTTTGGGCGCCGGTCCGCACCAGAGGTCCCAGTCCATGCCCTCGGGGGGTTCGAGGTTGGGGGCGGGTCGCTCGGGACCGCCGCCGCCGTGGGCGAAGATACGGACCATGGCGACGTCGCCGAGGGCGCCCGACTTCAGGAACTTCATGGCGTTGACGTGGTGGGGTCCGATGCGCCGGTGAAGTCCGACCTGAACGACGCGGCCGCTTTCGCGGGTGGCGCGCACCATGGCGCGGCTTTCGTGGACGGTGTGGCCGGTGGGCTTTTCGACGAAAACATGGGCGCCGGCTTGGACGGCGGCGATCGTCTGGAGCGCGTGCCAGTGATCGGGCGTGGCGATCAGGACCACCTCGGGCTTCTCCTTTTCGAGAAGTTCCCGGAAGTCGTTGTGTTTCGCGGGCGAATCCCCGTTGAGATCGTTCACGCGTTCGGCCGTGAGATTGCGGGCGGCGGGATCGACGTCGCAGAGGCCGACGACCTTGATGCGTTCGCTCGCGATGGCTTCGCGGAGGATGTTGTTGCCCCACCAGCCGCAGCCGATGAGGGCGGCGCGGTATTGGCGGGCAGGGTCGGCGGCGCGGACGAACGGCGCGAGGGCGGCGACCGAGCCGGCGAGGGCGCTGGCGCGGAGGAAGTCCCGGCGGTGAGTGCTCATGGGGCGGGGGCTGGGGGATCGGACGGGAGAGGAACTCAGGTGGACTGGTGCCGGGTGGAATTGGGGGCGAGGTCTACGGTACGCGGACGTCGAGGGCGACGAGGTTGCCGCGGGAACTCCGGCAGTAGATACGGCCATGGGCGAGGACCGGCGCGGTCCAGGTCTTGCCTCCGAGCACCTGGGCGCGGGCCGTGGGTTTGAACCCATCCGGCGTGGCGGGGGCGGTCGAAAGTTCCCCAGTGCCGCCGAGCGCGATGAGCCGTTCGCCGGCGATGATGACGCCGCCTGAGCCGAACGCGGGTTGGGACCATTTCTCGGTGCCCGTGGAAAGTTCGACGCATTTGAGGGCGGCCTTGGTGGTGGTGTCCCCGGCCGTGCCGTAGAGGTGGCCCTTGAACAGGACGGCGGCGTTCATCTGGGTGGCGAGGACCTTGGATTTCCAGACGGATTCGGGTTCGGGTTCGCCGAGCTTGAAGAGTCCGGAACCCTTGCCGTAGCCGGACGAAACGAAGAGCAGGCCGTCGTGCAGGATCGGATCGGCCGCGTTGACGCCGTACTGGGTGAGCCATTGGACGCTCCAGGCCTGTCCGCCGTCCCGCAAGCGCACCGCGGTGTACGCCTCTCCGGAACTGAAGATCGCGAAATCCTCGCCGCCGTGCTGGAACGGATACGGTGTCGAATAGCCGGCCTCCTTCTTGGGCGAGGACATCCAGACGACGGATCCGTCCTTCGCGTTCAACGCGGCGCCGGCCTCGCCGATATTCAGAAAGATCCGATCGCCCCGGACCAGTGGCGCGCCCGTCAGGCCCCAGTCCGACGGGCGGGCACCGGTCTCTTTGAGAATGTTCTTCTCCCACCGGACCTTGCCGTCCGCAGCGCCGAGGCAGAAGAGATCCCCCCAACGGCTGAGAACGAAGACCTGATCGTCGGCGATCGTGGGGGTTCCGGTGGTGCCGCCATCGAAGTACTTGTCGCCGAGTTCGGCGGGATAGGAATGCTTCCAGAGGACCTTGCCGGATTCCGCGTCGAAGGCATGGACGGTGTCCGCCTCATCGTCGTGGCCCATCGTGATGAGTCGCTTGTCCGCGACGACCACCGAGGAGTATCCCAGGCCGACCTCCGCCTTCCAGGCGACCTTGGGGCCATCGGCCGGCCAGGTATGCTGCCAGGCGGTTTCGGAGGAGATGCCGTTGCGATCCGGACCGCGCCACTGCGGCCAGTCCCCCGAGCGAACGGGCTGGTGCGCGGCCAAAGTGATGAACACGGCGGTGAAAAGTAGCGTCCTTCGAGCCATAGCGAAGCCGAGGCAAGCACAGACCCGGATCCACGGAAAGGAAACTCCAAGTGCCATCGAAGGCGATGCCCGCCCGGTCCAATCCGGCACGGGTCCCACCCAGCGCCGAGACAAGGCCTGGAAACCAAACAGTACAAAAACAAGAACTGACCCCTAACGCGATCGGCGCGGGGCGGTGTCGATTTTCACTCCGGACCGGAAACGACCGAGGCGGCCGCCGTTCTGACGGATGGCTTCTCCGAGGAGGATGTCGTCCTCGGAGTGCGTGATCGGTCCGGACGGCCAGTCCAGGCGTCGGATCCAGGACGTGCGCAGGGCCCAAAATCCGCCGAGGATGAAGTCGATCCGCGCGGTTTTTCCGGCCGAATCCGACGGCTGAATGGGACGTCCTCGGAACCAGGGTGCCGCCTCGATGCGTTCCCGCAGGGTCGAGCCGATTCCAAGGTCGACGTGCGCGGGAATTCCCAGCATGACGGCCTCGGGTTGGGCGGCTATCGCGATTTCAAGGGACACCAGCCAATCGGCGCGATGAAGAAACGAATCGTCGTCGAACCAGACGACCCACTCCGTCGCGAGGGGCGGAGTGTGGAAGAGGCGCCGCATCATGCCCGGCTTGCCGAGATTGACGGGTGACTCGACGAGTCGGATTCCGCGATCGCCGGTGGGGGTGGCCGCGGCGGCGTTCACGATCTCCCGCGTGCCGGGTCCGCAGGCGTTGAGTCCCGCGCGCAGTTCGATGCCGGTCCCGAATCGTCGCCAGGAATCAAAAAACCGAGCGGCGAGATCCGGGTGGTCGCCGTACAGCAGGACGCAGGCGGTGACCCAGGCGTCGGTCACGGCGCGGCCTGCGGGGAAGCCGTGGAAGCGACGGCGGAGGGCACGGTGATCGATATGTCGAACCGGGCCAGGGCGGTCTTGGCCCACGCCTGGATCTCGCGGTGGAGCTGGATGACGACAAGGTCGGGGTTCTTGGACACCGGGCGGTTGGTCGAGCGACGGACATACATCCCCACGACGTCCTCCCTTCCGCTTCGATCCACGGTGATGGGCGCGCCGCTGTCCCCGAAGTCGGCGGAGGGCGCGGCGAGGTCCCGGGTTTCGTCGACGGGCTGGAGGACGAATTCCTTGCCGGGCTGATGGCCGTGGCGTTCGGGTCGATCGGCGTCCCCGGGATAGCGGGCGAGCCGCATCTTGCCCTCGAACGGAACGGTGGAACTCGACTCGGCGTCCTGGTTGAACCCGTAAATCCTGAACTCTTTGTCCGATGCCTGGAGTTCGGTGAGGGTGGCGGTCCGATCGACGATCTCGCGACGGACGTTGGCGGCGTAGGGGTGGTCGTCGTCGTAGTGCAGGATCAGCAGGCGGACATCGAAGCCCTTGGCGGATTTGGCGAGGGGATGGTCAAGGATGCGGCGGACCTGGAGGACCCGTTGGTGATGGAGGACCGAACCCTTCTCGGATTCGATGGCGGGGAGGACGACGCGGTCGCCCATGACAAGGGGGGATCTGGGGGCATGCGCGGCGGTGGCGACGACGTTTTCGTGGATCACGAATCCGGTGGACCAGTACTGGATTCCTTGGAGGAGGGGGCTGTCATTGGGAACGCCATCGGGAGAGTAGGCGAGGTCCGGATCCCAGTCGGGCGCGCGGGTGGCGCCGATTCGACAGCAGCAGGGGAGGGAGTCCGGGGAACCGTAGTGAAAGATCGACGGGATCATGGGATGGGTGGGTTGGGTGGTTTGAGGTGGTTTGAGGTGGTTTGAAGGGGTGGGGTGTGGGGTGTGGGGTTCGGTTCGTTGGGAGGTTTTCAATGGGGTACCAGCGTGATGCCGAGGACAAATGGGGACGCGGACGACGCGGGGTTCGCGCGGAGTTCGAGGGATTCGAGGACGGGAGACTGGTTTCGATTTGGGTTCTGGGTTTGAGTTTGGGAGGGCAGGTCGATTTCGACGCGGAAAAGCGCGGCGGAGGGGGGCGAATCGGGAGACGATTGCCAGGCGAGATTTCGGGCCGGGGTGGAACTGGGATCGCGCCACCAACCGAGGTGGACGCCGTAGGTCAGGGGGATGTGGAGGGTGGGTTGGCCACGGATTCCGAGGACGAGATCGCCGACTCTTTCACCCAGGCGGGAGCGGAAGGCTGTGGCGGCGAGGGCGAGGATTCGTCGGGTTGGGCGGTCGGCGAGGGGGAGAATCCGGCTTCCGGCCGGGTAGGATTGTCCGGGGAAGCCGAGGGCGGCCTGGAACTTCCACCAGGGGACTTCGAGTCCGGCGGTCTGCACGAGGCGTCGTGCGTCGAAGGGGTGCGGCGTCAGGTTGGCGCCGTTGCGGGTTTCGCGGAGGAAGGTGTCGAGGGTGGGGCTGTTTGGATAGCCGTCGATCCAAGGCAGGTCGGGATTGGCGTTGGCGATGGGACCCAGGTCGAGGCAGGAGTCCGGGAGACCGCTGGGGCGGGGGATGGAGGTCTCGCCGGGCGGTCCGGGGTGGATCCGAACCATCCACGGCATCGTGTAGGGTTCGGGTCGCAGGTCCGCGAAGAGGTATTCCCAGTACAGACCGCTGGGGTAGGGGTGTCCGTCGAGACCGAGATTGAGGTAGAGATCCCCGTGGGAATTGCAGCGCAGGACGGGGATTCGGCCTCCAATCGCGGTGGAAGCGAGGGCGGTCTTCCATTCGCGATAAACCATCGTCTGTCCGCGGGGCAGGTAATCGGGCTCCACGGGTTTCGGGCTGA
>JBFWOK010000080.1:0-30412 GCA_050250555.1 Limisphaerales bacterium | reverse complement strand
AAATCGAGGCTGGGTGAATCGTCGTGTTCAACGAACCGGCTGACGATGTCGTCGTAGGCCCAGCGCGCGGGGGTGAGCATGGCCATGAATTCATTGAGCGCGGCGCCGAGGGGGGTCTGGAGGCGGTCGCCGAAGGCGCGGGCGGCGCGGGTCTGCGCCTCCTGCTGCTGGCCGGCGATCTGGCGCAGGGTCTGGAACTGCCCGAGGATTCCCCGGAGGCCTCCTTCGGGGGCTTCGAATTCCGTTCGGGCGGCTTCGAGGGTGTCGAGCGCGGCGGCGGCGCGTTCGGCACGGGCGGCAAGGTCCTTGAAGAGTCCGGAAGCGCCCACGTGGGCGAAGGGGCGTTCCCCCTGATGGATCGGGATGGCGCGCCCTTCGTGGAACGCGGTGCGCACGGCTTCCGAGAGCCGGGGACTGATTCCCATGAAATCGGCGCCCAGGACGCCGGCATCGGCGAGGGTGTCGAGGGCGCTGAGATTGAATTCGGACAAGGGAGGGAGGGCGCCGGTGGGAGCGCGCTTTTTCTCGGTGGAAGTGACGAAGCCCGCGACGCGGTCCAGGGCCTTTTGGCGGCGTTCGAGGGCTTCCTGGAGTTGCGCGGCGCGTTCGGCGGCCTGGGGTCGTTGCGCGTCGGCGAGCGCCGATGCCAACGCGGGACGCGGACCGATCGGGAACGCGGCGTCGAGGTTGTCGTGGACCGCTTCGAGGGCGGAGAGCAGCGCGTTTTCACGTTTCAGGATGTCGGAGGCGGCGAGTTCCTTGAGCCAATGACCGAGAAGTTCGGGCAACCGGGCGTCGGACTCTTCGGGCGCGACGGCGGTGGCGTCCTGATACGCGGTCAGGAATTCGCGGGCGCTCTCGATGCCGGCGACGAGGTGGGGCGCCCGGGCGAGGACGCCGCGAAGTCCGTCGTCGATGACTTGGGCGGCTTCGAAGACCGGTTCCCACGAGGGCGCGATGCCGGTGCGTTGGAGTTGGGATTCGACGGGTTTCGGCAGGAGTGGGAGGAGGGTGTGGATCTGGGAGGAATCAAGGGGAAGGAGGGGCACCAGGCGATCCCACGGGATCGAGGTGGGTTGGACCCACGCGAGGGCGGCGGTGGCGCGCGATTCGTCGTAGGCGCCCGTCTTGTTTTCGAACCGTTCGCGAATGCGTTTCGGGAGCTTTTTCAGGGTTTCCTCCCGTTGCTTGGCGGAGCGCTGCGATTCGACGACCAGCCCGTAGCCTTCGGGGAAGAACGTTTCGAGGAGGATCTTCGCCTGTTCCTTGTCGCTGGCGACGGTGAGAAGCTTGATGACCTCCTGGTTCAGTCGGAACGCGCCCGGCCTGGGGAAGAGCAACGGGGCGAGCGCTCCGTCGACGCCCGCGGGGGTGAGGCGCCAGGACAGAAGACGGGGGGCGGGAGGCCGGGCCGGGCCGCCGCCCCTCGTGCTGGTGCTGGTGCTGGTGCTGGTGCTGGTGCTGGTGCTGGTGCTGGTGCTGGTGCTGGCGCGCTGGGCAGGTTCCGGACCGTCGCTCGGTGGGGGCGGGTAGCGGAGCATCACGGCGGCCCGGGGGATCGGTCCGTTTGGACGGGCGCGCTTGAGGATACCGCTGTGGGTGATCACGGTCTGGCAGTCGGACGGGCCGATCTTTTCGACGTGCCCGGTGGTGATGAGTTCAATCGCTTCGACGAAGGAGGACTTTCCGCTGCCGTTGTGGCCGTGAATCACGTGGAGCGATCGGCCCGGGTCGAGTTGCCAACGGCGTGAGCCGCGAAGGCGGAAATTCTTCAGGAGAAGCATCCCGGGGGGACCGAGGGGTTCCGGTGACGGCTGGGCGGGGTCGGCTTTGGGTTGGGGAGGTGGCGGAGTGTTCCCGGGTGCGGGGGTTTGCGCCGGGGGCGGCTTCCGTTCATCCATCTGGGAGAGCATCCATTCGCGGGTTTTGGGGAGCAGCCACGAGAAGGCTCGGTGGATCCCGGGCGCCGGGTAGGTGGGGCCGGTCGGTGTCGTGGTCTTCGCATCGGATTTCCTCGCGTCGGGGCCGCGGGGTTCGAGGAGGCTGACACCGATGGCGTGGAGGAGGGAGACGTCCCGGGTCACGGCCCGGAGTTCCTCGCGGAGCCAACGGGAGGCGCTGGGTGGTGGCGACGCGG
The DNA here is from genome assembly GCA_050250555.1 of Limisphaerales bacterium. Lineage (GTDB taxonomy): Bacteria > Verrucomicrobiota > Verrucomicrobiia > Limisphaerales > CAIMTB01 > CAIMTB01. Next base: position 28,275 of record JBFWOK010000080.1, on the reverse strand, counting down.
GGACGGCGGCGGGAGGGGATCCTGGGGGGCTGGTCTTGGATTGCCGCGGCGTGGCGGCCGCCTGGGATGGCGGCGGGTTCGGCGGCGGGTCGCCCAGCACGAACACGATTTCGATGGAGTACGGGGCGAGGCCGGCCTGGGGTTCGCCGGGACGGAGGTCTTCGAGGAGAAGATGTCGGAGGTAGGCGGCTTCGCCGATCCGCTGGCCCAGGAGGTTCCGCAGCGCCGCGTCGGAGCCGGATGGCGGGGCTTCGAGAAGATGAACGAGGGCGAAGGTACCGAGTTCGTGGTCGACGAGGCAGGCGTCGGCGGTGACGTCGAGGCGTTCGGCGACGCGCAGGGTCAGCGGAAAGGAGGGGCTACGAATCAGAAAGCGCTGAAGATCATTGCGGCGAAGTTCCTTCGGGAAGGCGTCCTCGAGGAGGCACCGATGGAACCGTCGGAGCGCTTCCCCTTCCGGGTTCGTATCGACGCACTTCCGGGTCCGGTCGCGGAGAGCCACGCCGAGGAAACGTCCGGGGTCCCAGATCGGAGCGCCTTCGCGCCAGACGTTCAATTCTCGGACAAGGACTTTGCGGGCCGTGTTGGCGGAGTCTGGAGTGTCTTCGGTCCGGGCGAGATCCTCCCGTTGAGCTGGAGTCAACCGATCGTGGAAGTAGGTGGAAACCGGGTCGGCGCGCTCGAGGATTCGGTGGGCGAGCGCCTTTGGGTCCCGAAGATCGGCGTCTTCGAAGGGCGTCGCGTCGCGGACGGGTCCGATGGGGCGGGCGGCGGCGGAAGGTCGGGCGAGGAGCGCGGCGAGGGATTCGCAGGGGTCGAGTTCGAGCGTGTCCTCGAAGACGCGGCGGAGCGCGAGCAGCGTGGGATCGGGCGGGGTGTCCATGGATGGGATCGGATCAGGCGTGGGGGATTCCGAGCCATTGGGCCGCGTCGGAGCGGTCCCGGGCCGTTTCGGTGCGGGAGGCCCATCGCCAGAGCACCGACGCGGGGGGTGGACGGCGCTCGACGGTGTTGCCGGAACGACGGAGGGCGGCGTCCGGGCCTTCCCAATCCGGCGAAGTGGGAGAGGGGGTTGTCCAGGGGCCGCTTTGTTGGGAGCCGGCGGTCCCGGGGCGTGGACGGCCCGAGGGTGTGGGCCGCCACGGGGCGTCCTTGTCCCGCAACAGCCAAATGCACGTTCGGGCGGGTTGCCCGTGGACGGCGGACGCGGTTTCGACGCGGTCGAAGCCATCGAAGCGGATCGAGATGGCCTGGAGGATGGGGATGGCGTCGGGCGGCGGTTTCGAGGTTTCGCCGATTGCCGCGGTGTCGGGTCGAGGAGTTCGGCGAGTCTCGCGGTAAGGGCACGCGCGGAGGAAGAGGACGGTGGGAAGGTCGCCGGCGGCGGCCCAGACCCGTTCGGAGCCGGCGGGATGAAAGGAAGGTTGGCCGGACGGCGAGTTGTTGAGGAAGCGACGGATCATCCTGCGGACGGCCAGTTCGACGACGGCCGTCCAACACGTCCAGCCGGCATCCTGCATCATGGGGTAGTACCAGCCGAGGCGCCGGCAGTCCGCGAGGCCGGCCCCGAGCCCGCCCTTCCGACGGAGTTGATCGACGGCTGCGAATTCCCGGAGCAGGGCGACGTGGAACGATTCGCTCCACGAACAGATCCTTCCGAGTTGCCGCCGGTGGAGGGCGTGGGGCGGACCGGACGGAAAGGATTGCGCCCAGGTTTCCGCGACACCGAGTTCGCGCCGGACCAGGCCCAGGAAGAGGCGTTGGACATTCTGGATCTCGACTTCGGGACGGGCGCTCCCGTGGAGGGCGGTGAGGGTGCGTTGGAGGTCGTTCGCGAGGCATTCCCGCTGGCGAAAACGCAGCACGAGGTGGACGAGCCAGCGGCTGATTTCGTCGAGGTTCGGGAAGTCGGCCGAACCGCGCGCGTGGAAGCGGAGAAAATTCGGATGGCGGCCGAAGTCGGCGCGCGGCGCGCCGACGGCGTCGCTGGCGGCGTTGAGGACTTCGAGGGCGTGGAACGGTTTTTTGTTGGCGGATGCCGGGTGGACCACATCGAAGAAGAACGCGGGCGCGGCGTCCGGCCCCGGTCGGGCTGGGGCGCCGGTTTTGGCCGAGGCTTCGGAGGCGACGGCGGCGGCGACTGCGGCGCGGTCGGCGCGGCGGATGCGCGCCATTTCCTCGTAGACGGTCCGGAAAGTGTCGTGGACGACAGGGTCCTGGAGACTGTAGCCGGCGAAGACGACGGTGCGGGTGCGCAGGAGGGTGCGGAGGAAGTCGGCGGCCCAGGCGTCTTCGCGCCAGTTCTGGATTTCGCGGTAGGTGAAGACCATCGACTTGAGGTAGGCGCCGAGTCGTTTCTCGGCGGCGAACGCCTCCTTCGCGGGCAGTCGGATGTTCCGGTACGTGCCGGCGCAGCCGTGCATTTTGACCAGGACGGCGGTCCGATGGGCCTTGCCTTCCCTGAAGAACTCGGACGGCGACGTGATGCGCGCGTACTCGGAGAAGTGCGTGGACGGCAGGGACTGGCAGGTGGAGGAGGCGCGGTCGGCGAAACCGGCGAGGCGAAAAGCGCCTTCGAGGAGGAGATCGAAATTGGGGGTGACGGTGGTCGTGCAGAGGCCGTCGCGGGCGAGGCGGGCGATGACCTGATGTCGCGGGAGCAGGCGCGAACCGTAGCTCTCGGCGATCCGTTGGAGCGAATCCGCCCAGGGATTGCCGGCCATGACGCGGTCATCGCGGAACCCCATCGTGTCGAGGAACAGTGATTTTCCCGCGGCGATGGGCACGGCGTCGTCGAGCGGGCTGCTGATCCGACCGCGGGCGACCCAGGCGATCAGGCCCGGGAATGTCGTCACGTCGAGCGGGACGGGGTCGAGGGGTTGCGACGAGGGTCCGTTGGGCCGCGTGCGAATCGCTTCCTCCTCCCGATGGATCCGCTGGAGCAGGCTCGGGCGTTCGGTCTCGGGGAAACTGGCCGCGATCCTCAGGAACTCGGCGAACGCGCGGCAGAACCAGTCGTTGATCTCGTAATATTTTCGGCCGAGTTCGGACAGGTCCTGGCGTGTGAACGGGAACGCGGCGTTTTGCACCGAGGGATCGGGGGTTCCGAGATCGAACGTGGATCGCAGGGCATCGCGGATGGGGACAGCCTTTTCGCCCAGATGCCGGCCGAGCGCGAGGAGGCGGATAAGGAGGCGGCTGATGAGGCGGGACGCGAAATTTTTTTCGCTATCGAGGGAGAAGCCAGCGCCGATGAAGAACACGACGTCGCCGCCGAGGATCAGTTCCGCGAGGCGCCGCAGGCCGTCGGCGGGGAAGGCGGTCGGTTGCGGTGAAGGCTTGGAACGTGGAGGCGTCACAGTTCGGTTTCAGGGGGCGGGTTCGGGCGGGCTTTCCGACGCGGAGCCTTGGGGGATGGGCTTTCTTCGACGTTGGCCCCGGCGGACTCGTCGGACATCACGACGATCTCCTTGTGGGCAGGTCGACGGGCGGGTTTTTGGGGGCGTCCCTTGGGTGTGAAGTGGGTGCTCGCGGTTTCCGGACTCTCGCCGGCCTCGGAGGCGGAAGCGGAGGCGGACGGCCGCGCAACGTGGGGGTTCGCGCGGCCCGCGAGCGCGACCAATTCCTCGCCCAATCGCGCGACCTCGGTCCCGCGCACGTGATCCATCCACGCGATCCAGATCGGGGGTGGTTCGAACGAGGCGTCGAGATCCCTTTCGAGGTCCTGGAGGCGATCGGCGAATTCGGAGGGGGTGGTGGACGCGAGGACGTTGGTGGGACGGAGGGCGTCGACGAGGCGGCTGGGTTCGAGGGTTTCGAGGAGGGGAAGGCCTTCCCGGTGGCGCAAGGCGAGGCGGGCGAGGAAGAGGGCGAGGCGCCGGGGGTCCTTTCCGAGTTCGGAAACCGACTCGGGAACGGCGGCGGGTTGTAGCGACGCACCCGAATCGGAGCCGTACCCCGATTCCGGGAGGGCGCGCTGCGAGGGATGGGTGGACCCGAGCGCGGGAATGCCGGGGAGCGGCGCGGAGCCGAAGAGCGTCTTCAGGACCTCGGGAAGGGCATCGTTGCCACCGGGGAAGGGTGCGATCCGGAACCAGGGGAGGTGTTCTTGGACGGAAGCTTTGGCGAGTTCGACTTCGGCCTCAGGGCAGAGGATGACGCCCGGAAGGGATTCGCCGCGGCGCTGAAGCGCTTCGCCCAGCCGACCGTCCTGCACCGGAAAGACCGCGCCGACAACCAGGAGGAAGCGGAGATCCGCGAGGAAGGTGTCGATCGCGCGGCGATGGAGTTCATTGCCGGACGCGCCGGGCAGGGCGCGAACGATGGATTCCGGTTGGTTTCGGGATCCATGGAGGCGCAACACCGCGTGGGGCGAGAAGAGTTGCGAGGGGCTTCGGAAGTCGAGCCACGTGAGGGACGCGAGGCCGGTGACTTCCTCGAGCAGGACCTCGTACGTGGTGGAGGCGATCAGGAAACCGTCCTGGGCCGCCTTCAGCACCGGCCCGGCCGGGGTGGGGTTCACAATCCTGGCGCGGCCCAGCGTTTCGCGGAGCCAGTCGGCGAGCAGTCCCTTCTTCGACCTGAGAAGGGGTTCGAGGAGCGAACCGATCTTGAGGTTTTCCAGGAAGCTCAGGGACTCCAGCGCGGGAAGCAGTCGGGAAAACTGGTCCCTCTTCAGGATGGAATTCTTCTCGGCGAACCGGAGGCCGGACACGATGAGATCCTTGAGGGCGATGGGCGTCCCGCTGAGAACCGTGGCGAAGGCGGGACCGAGCACGATCGCGGCGGGTCGGGCCTCGAGGTCACGGGTCAAGGCTTCGAGGGAAATGACCGGTGTTGCTGGCGTCGGCGTTGGCGTTGGCGAGGGGGCGGACACGGCGGATGTGGCGCGGGGGTTTCCATCGCTTGTATCCGCGGGGCGGGTTGCAGGTCGAGACCGTAGGCGGGTTGGCGCTTCGATGACGCCGCGTTGTCCCGCGCCCCGCCGGGGTGCGACGGCGTGATGCCGGGTGCCCCTTGCGCATGGAATGCCTCGACGGCGGGAGACGGTTGGGGGAGATCATGGGCGCGACGGATGAGCCGACCGATTCCACCTTCGGGTTCGCGGGGTTCCTCTTCGACTGGCACACCCGGCCGGTTGGAGGTGATGACCATGCTGTTCACCGACCTGGTCGGGTCGACGCGGTTGAAGGAGGAGTTGGGGAACACGGAGGCGGTTCGGCTGATCCTCGAACATCACGCCCTGGTGCGCGGGCTTCTGAAGGGTTACGCGGACGGATTCGAGATCAGCACGGCCGGGGATTCCTTCTTCCTGGCTTTTCGAAGGCCGTCCGACGCGGTGGCGTTCGCATTGAGGCTTCAAGGCCGGGTGGAGCGATGGAATCAGGGTCTGCGGGCGAAGTTGCTCGATCGGATCGGCATCCACACGGGGGAAGTGACGGTCGAGGTCGGAGCCGATGGGCAGGTCCACGACCTGCACGGGTTGGAAGTGGACAAGTGCGCGCGGGTCATGTCGCTGGGCCGCGAGCACCACATTCTGGTGACCCGTTTCGCCTTCGAGAATGCCCGGGCTTCGCTCAAGGGCGTCGTCATTCCGGAGGTCGGTCCCCTGGATTGGGTGAGCCACGGGATGTACGTGCTGAAGGGCGTCGCGGAGCCCATGGAGATCTGCGAAGTGGCGGAATCGGGGCGGACCGGGCTGCTGGCGCCGGAGGATTCCGAGAAGGCCCACAAAGTTCCCGGCGGCGCGCCGGCGGAACGGCCCGGGGTTGGGGCTGCGGCGGTGTCGGAGGCGGAGCCCGGGATCAGTCCCCGGGATCGCGGCCGGCTGCGATGGATTCTGGCGGCGGGACTGGCGGTCGCGGGTTGGCTGGGATTGGCGGTGCCGTCGCTGGTGACGGCCAGCTACGACCTGGCGTACTGGATGCGGCCCGTGGAGCCCCCCGCTGAGGCTGTGTTGGTGCAGATGGACCGCAAGTCGCACGACGAGTTGAAACAACCCTGGATGGGGCAGTGGGATCGCGCGATTCATGGCGCCTTGATTGATCGGATGCGGGAGGCGGGCGCCCGCGCCGTGGTGTTCGACGTCGTGTTCGACAAGGAGCGCGAGGATGTTCCCGTCCAGGACGAGCGACTCGTGGAAGCGGCGCGGCGGGCGACCAACGTCTGTGTCGCGGGCGAACGGCGGAACATCGAGCGGGAGGGGCTCAGCCTCGTGGAGAATGTCGGGCCGTTTCCCGCGCTCGAAGCCGTGACCCGCTGGGGGGTCTCCTGGTTCCCGGCGCGGGTGGACGAAGTCGTCCGCCATCCGTATCTCGGCAACGAGCAGAAGGAAGGACTGGCGGCGGCGACCGTTCGGATGCTCGGGAAGGAACCGCCGTCCCGCGGTTCGGGGATCTGGCTGAACTACTACGGACCGCCCTCGACCTTCGCGTGGCATTCGTATTCCGACGTGATGATGAACCGGGTTCCAGCCTCGGAGTTCGCCGGGAAACTGGTATTCGTGGGCGCCGTCTACGACCTCGGCTATCCGGGAGGTCGAAGGCTCGACGATTTTCCAACCCCGTATTCCGCTCGGACGGGTCGGCGGTCGCCGGGGGTGGAGGTGGTGGCGACCTCGGTCCTGAATTTCCTGAACGGCGAATCCCTGAGGCGGACTTCCTGGGCGATCGAATGGGGCGTCCTGGCGGCGGCGGGTGGCGCGCTGGGTTTTGGCCTCACTCGGATCCGGTGGGGTTGGGGATTGTTGGTGGCGCTGGGAGCCGGCGCCTTCGTCGGGCTTCTCGGCATGGGCGCGGTCTGGATGACGCGCGTGTGGTTTCCGTGGCTGGTGGTCCTTGTGATTCAGATTCCCCTCGCGCTGGCCGGGGCCGGTGCTTTGCGGGCCCTTGAGCTGACGGCGGTGCGCCGGGATCGTCCCCGCAGGGCGGGCGTGGCGGGAGGACCCGGTGCGGCGGAGCGCGCGGCGGGACGCTGGAACGCCCTCGGGACGGGTGCGAGCAAGGAGGGCGCGGGTCGCGTTGTGCCATCGGACCCGCCCCCACGACCCGGGGTCGCAGCGGGTGGCGTGGCGGTTTCCATCCCCGACTACCAATTGGTCCGGGTGATCGGCCGTGGCGCGTACGGAACCGTATGGCTGGCGCGGGACGCGGTGGGATCGGTCCGCGCGTTGAAGGTCGTCGAACGACGGTCGTTCGGGGAGGCGCGCCCCTACGAGCGCGAGTTCGATGGGATCCGGAGATTCATGCCCGTCTCGCTCGAGCATCCTGGGCTGATCCGCGTGTTTCACGTCGGGCGGGACGACGCAGCGGGTTTCTTTTATTACGTGATGGAAGCCGCCGACGACATGAAGTCGCGCGACTTGCCCGACCGCGGGGACTGGGATCCGGCGGGATATGTGCCGAGGACGTTGGATGCGGAACTCAGGGCCCGCGGGGGGCTGCCGGCGGCGGAGGCTTTGGAATTGGGGATTCATCTGGGACGCGCGCTGAAGTTCCTCCATGACCGGCAACTGATTCACCGCGACATCAAGCCGGCGAACGTCCTGTACGCGCGCGGGCAGCCACGGCTTGGGGACATCGGCCTCGTGACCGCGATGGCGCCGTCCGACGGGCGGGTCTCGTTCCTGGGAACCAAGGGCTACATGGCTCCGGAGGGTCCTGGCACCGCCACGGCGGACGTCTACAGTCTCGGAAAACTCCTCTACGTGGCGGTCACCGGGGCCGATCCGGAGGAGTTTCCAGCGGTGCCCCAGGGAATCGAGCGCGCCTCGGAGGGTCGCCTGCTTCAGGCGCTGGGCGCTGTCTGGCTCAAGGCTTGCGAGCCGGAGGCCGATCGCCGGATGCCGTCGGTCGACGACTGGCTGACTTCGCTCGGGTCGATCCATTCGGAGCACGGACGGAACGAAGGGAAGGCACCATGATCGAATCAACCCGCTCCCGGCACCACGGCCAATCCTCCGGGGCGCACTCGGGCCAACGTCCTGCCCCGGCGCGGCGATTCCGAAGTGCGGCGGCCTGGGTTCGGGCGCTGACTCTGGGAATGCCCGGGTTCTGGATGGTGCTGCTGCTGGGAACGAGTTGGACCACATCGGGCGCGGATCGGGCCGAACAGGCGCGTGTGCTGGAGGTCCGCGGAACGGTGGAATTCCTGCAGGCGGGGTCGTCGACGTGGTACCTCGTTGCGACGAATCAACGGCTGTACCAGGGAGATTCCCTGAGGACCGGTCCGCGCAGCGCGGCGTCGCTGATGCTGACGAATCGGACGATCGCGCCGGTCCCGGCCCTCACGACGCTGAAGTTCAAGGAACAGCCCGGCAACCTGGCGATCGAGGTCTTGAAAGGGTTGCTCTACCTGTTCCATCGCGGAGGCGAGCGGGACTTCGAAGTGACTGGTGGAGGGGTGACGGCGGCGGTGCGCGGCACGGAGTTCGCCTTCGAACGGCTGGACGACGGTTCGGTTCGGACAACGCTTTTCGAGGGTCGCGTGGATCTGACGGATTCGACGGGGGGACGCCTGGAGTTGGCGGCGGGGGACGTGGCGATCGCGCCACCCGGGAGCCGGGCCGCGAGGACGGCGACCGTGCCGTTGGGCGATTGGACCGCGGTTCAATGGGCATTGAATTACCCGGTCATCCTGGACGCGAAGGAGCTGGGTTGGACGCCGGGTTCGGGACCGGATCCGGAGATCGCGGCGAGTTGGTCCGCGTTTGGAGCGGGGGATCTGCCGCGCGCTCTGGCCTCCTATCCCGAAGGACGGGTGCCTCGATCCGATCCCGAGCGTGTTTTTCTCGCGGCCCTGCTGATCTCGGTCGGATCGGTGGCCGAAGCCGAAGCCCTGCTGTTGGCGGTGACCGAACAAGGCGCGCCCTTGGATCTGGCGGCGGCGCATCGGCGCCTCATCGAATGGGTGCGACGGGGCGTGGAACCGCTGGAGGGATGGCCCTTGGAGTCCGGGTCGACCGCGTTGCTGGCGGAATCGTACGTGCTCCAGGGCGCGGCGCGATTGGTGGACGCGAGGGACGCGGCTCGGCGGGCGGTCGAACGGTCGCCGGAATTCGGGTGGGCCTGGATTAGGCTGGCGGAAATGGAGTTCACGCTGGAGGACCGGCGCGCGGCGGAAGCGGCCCTGGAGCGGGGCCTGGATCTGTTGCCCGGGAACGCCGGCGGTCTTGCGTTGAAGGGATTCCTGCTCGCGGCGAGGAACCGCGTCGCGGAGGCGGAGGCGGTTTTTGAAAGCGCGTTGGAAACCGATGGGCGCCTGGGGACGGCGTGGCTGGGACGCGGACTGACCCGCATCCGCCGCGGGTCCGCGGTGTCGGGCCGGGAGGATCTGTTGGTCGCGGCGGCGATCGAGCCGCAGCGTTCGCTGTATCGGAGCTACCTGGGAAAGGCGCTTGGCTCGCCTTCGGGGTTCGCGGTGCCCGCGCTCGAGGAGCAGGCCCGGAACGAACTGTCCCTGGCGGCGAGGTTGGATCCCGGGGATCCGACTCCCTGGCTGTATTCCGCGCTGCTCAACCAGCAGGAGAACCGGCTCAACGATGCCATCGAAGACCTGGGCCGATCCATGGATCGCAATGAGAACCGGGCGATCCACCGGTCGCGGCGCGGCCTGGACCAGGACCGTGCGGTTCGGGGCGCGAATCTGGCGAATGTCTTCGCCGACGTGGGATTCCAGGACCTCGGCATCCGGGAGGCGACGCGGGCGGTGAACGCGGACTACGGCAACGCCGCGGCCCACTTGTTTCTCGCGAACAGCTACGACGCGCTGAGGGATCCCCGGCAGATCAACCTCCGTTACGAGACGCCGTGGTTCAGCGAGTTCCTGCTGGCCAACCTGCTCGCGCCAGTGGGAGCGGGGTCGCTTTCGCAGACGGTGGCCCAGAACGAGTACTCCCGCCTCTTCGAACGGGACCGCCTGGGGATCGTGAACCGAACGACCTGGACCGGGAACGGCGACTGGCTGGAGCAGGCGGCGCAGTTCGGGCAGCTGGGAAACCTGGCGTACGCGTTGGAAGGTTTCTACCGATCCGAGCGGGGCCAGCGGTTGAACAACGAGTACGACGAGCGTTCCCTGTCGTTCACCGCGAAGGTCCAGGCCGGTCCCGCCGACAGCCTTTTCCTCCGGGCGACCATTTCGGAGACGGAAGCCGGCGACGTTCTGCAGCGGTATGATCCGGCTTCGGCGATTCCCGGGCTCCGCCTCGAGGAACAGCAGGAACCGGTGGCGCAGGTTGGTTGGAACCACGAATGGCGTCCCGGGGTTCACACCCTCGTGCTGGTCAGCCCGTGGAACGCGAACCAGTCGCTCGTCAATCCTTCGAACTCGGTTCCCTGGGTGCTTCGCAACGCGTCGGGAGACGTTGAACTCGGACAGGCGAGCGTCGTTCCGCTGGATTCCTACGACAGCCGTCTCACGGGTGTGTCCGCCGAAATCCAGCAGCTCTGGTCCCTGGACCGGCATGGCGTGATCGCGGGACTCCGGTATCAGCATGGCGGCTTCGACACGACCGCGAGGCTCGACGTCGACGACTTCGCGGCGGACGCGCCGACCGATTCCGCGGTCGATGAAGCCCTTGAGCGCGTGAGCGTGTACGCGTACGACCAGTGGCTCGTGGCGCGGGGTGTCCTGGTTTCGGCGGGGGTTTCCTACGATCGCCTGACCCAGCCGCGCAATTTTCGGACGGCGCCTCTCTCGCCTGGGGATGAAACGATGGAGCGTTGGCTGCCCAAGGTCGGCGTGACCGTGACGCCCTGGAAGGGTGGGACACTGAGGACGGCGTGGGCGCGGTCGTTGGGAGGCGTGAGCTTCGACCAGAGCGTCCGGCTCGAGCCCGTGCAGGTGGCGGGATTCACCCAGGTCGCGCGGGGCGTGATTCCGGAGTCGGTCATGGGTTCTGTGGCGGGACAGGACATGGACATCCTGGGTCTGGCCTGGGACCAGGTGTTGGCGACGCGGACCTGGTTGACGCTCTCGGCCGAACGGATCACGAGCGATGCGTCGCGGGGGATTGGAGGGTTCCTGTACGGCCAGGGCGGCTTCGAAGGAACGACGGCGTTTCGTCAGGATCTGGATTTCGAGGAGCGTTCCGTGGCGCTGGTCGTGGGGCAACTCGTGGGACGCGACCTGGCGTTCACGCTGCGGTACCGGTTGGCCGAAGCCGAGCTGTCGACGGAGTCGCCCGGTTTGCCCGCCGAAGCCGGGGCCTCGCGGGATGAACGTTCCGTCCTGGGGCAGCTGACACTGGGCGCGCGGTACCAGCTGCCGGTGGGGTTCTTTGGTTCGTGGGAATCCACGTGGACGGATCAGTCGAACCACGGCGATGCGGCCTGGATGGCGGGCGACAGCTTCTGGCGGCATGACGTCTGGGTGGGTTGGCGGTTCCTTCAACGCCGGGCGGAGGTGTCGGTCGGCGTGCTGAACCTGACGGACGAGGATTACCGGCTTTATCCCCTGAACTACTACGGAGAGACCTATCGTGAACGGACCGTGGCCGTGACGGGACGATTCGCCTTCTGAATGCCGGGCTCGGCTGCGGGATTGCCGACCCTGGCGCCGTCGGGCCAGCCTTCGGCCCGGGTGGAACCGCTTCTGATCATTTCCGGCATGTTTCCGCCGATGCGCGGCGGTTTGCCCGATCACACGGACCGCCTCGCCCACGAACTGTCGAAGACCTGGCGGGTGACCGTTTTGACTTCGACGGGCGTCGCGACCGACCGGCCGTACGCGGTCCGCGCGGAAGTGGCGGATTGGCATGACCGCGCGGATTTGGAGCGGCGCGCGCGGCAGGCCGCCGTGGACGGGCCGGTCCTTTGGCAATATGTGCCGCACATGTACGGAAGGGGCGGCGTCAATTTCGCCATTCCACGGGTCCTCGGGAATCTGGCGCGCGAGGGTCGGCGTCAGGTGGTGCTGGCGCATGAAATCCGGGCGCCGTTTTCGTGGTGGCCCCATCGCAGCGTCTACGCGCTCGCGCATCGCCTGATGTGGCGGCGGGTTCTGGCCGCGGCCGATGCGATCGGGGTTTCGACGGGCGCGTGGTTGGACCGGATGAACGAGTCCCTGGGCGGGGAGGGGGAGCGGGGGGCATTGGCGAGCGCGGGAGGGCGGCCGGATCTGTTCCTGGCGGCTTCGCCTTCGAACATTCGTCTTTCGGCGACGGATGCGGGGCATCGCGCGTCGTGGCGTCTGGCGCTTGGACTCGGGGAAGCGGACGTGGTGGTTGGGTGTTTTGGTTCCGTGGGGATGAGCCGTCAGTTCGAATGGGTCCTGGATGGATGGCGGGAGGCGCGTCGGAGCCGCCCGACGACAGCGCTCGTGAAGATCGGAGAAGGGCCGGCGCCGCGGCTGTCCCAGGAGGAGGCGCGGTGGTTTCGCGGATTGGGCTACTTGGGGGGGGACGAGGTGTCGAAGAGCCTCCAGGCGATGGACCTCTTGGCGTTGCCCTTCGAGGACGGGGTTTCCGAACGCCGATCAACCTTCATGGTGGGGCTGGCCCACGGCTTGGCGGTCGCCACGACCCAGGGATGGGGAACGGGTCGCGAACTTTGGCGCGGGAGCGGGGACTTCTACATCGGGACGCCGGTGGAGGCGGGTTCGAAGGAGCTTGCGAAGGCCTTGGCGGCGGCGGTGGTTGACGAGGCTGGCCGGCGGGAGATCGAGGTGCGGGCCCGGCGGCGCTACGAGGCCCGGTACGGGTGGAACGTGCTCATCGACGCGATCGACCATCATTTGATCTGAAGTGGAGTGAAGCGCGCGACGGGCGGGTTGATGTCCGGCGGGCGTCAGACAAAGGGACAGGTCTTTTGGAGTGCGGTGCTCCGCACCGCTTTGGTTGCACGTGGGTCGGTTTCGCCCTTTCAGGGCTCGGCGTTTTCACGGCGAAGGACCCAGGGCGGCGTCCCGCTGGCGCGGGACTTGCCCTGGGCTATCCAAGTTCGCCCCGTTGGGGCTTGGCCCTGTGCTGGACCACCTTAACTAAGGGACAGGTCTTTAGTTGCACGGGTCTTTAGTTGCACGCGACCTTAACTAAAGAACAGGTCTTTAGTTGCACGCGATACCGATACCGATTCCGACCCCGATCCCGACCGTCCAGGACCACCTAGAAGACGGAGGCGCGTCCGGTCGGGTGCGGTCCGGAGCAGAAATCTGGCGTCCGATGTCGGGGGGCGTCTACGGTGCGGGCCTTGTGATTGCGTTGAAGAGCCTGCGGGAGGTCCTCGGTTCGATGCTCCGGCTGAGGCCTTACCTGAGGGGCGGGCGAAGGCTGTACGCGTTGGTGATCGGAACGGCGCTCCTGGCGGCGACGCTGGAGGCTTCGGCGCTGGCTTTATTGGGTGGAGTGGTTTTCATGATCATCAACCCGGCCCAGGCGGATCTCCCGCGATCGGTGGCGTGGTTGCAGGACAGGCTGGGATCGGGGGAAAGAACAACGCTGCTCTTGGCGCTGGCGGCCTGCGCCCTGGGGACGATGGCGGCGAAGAACGTGGTGCTGTATCTCAGCACGCGGTTGAGCGGGATGCTGAAGCGCCGGGTGACGATCAATCTCCGCCGAGGACTGTTCCAGCGACTGCAGTCGGCGCACCTCCGATTCTTCGAGGAAACCAAGGCGGGCGAAATCACGAGTGTTTTCCTGAACGACACCGCGCGGGCTTTCACGACCCTGGAAACCGTTCTGTTCGCGACGCAGCGCGGATCGATGGCGCTGGCCTATTTGGGGGTTTTGCTGCTGCTTTCGTGGTCGCTGACGCTGGTCGCGCTGGGGTTCGCGGCGCTGGTGGCGTTTCCCGTGTTGCGGGTGCATCGCCGGATCCGCGACTACGGGACGACGGTGGCGGGCGAAATGCGGGAATTGGCCGCCCAATTGACCGAGAGCTTCGCGGGGATCCGGGTGGTGCGAGCGACGAACGCCCAGGAGCAGCAGTTGGGAAAGGTCGACGCGCGGAATGCGAAGCAAGCGATCGCCGACGAACGCTACATCAGGCTCTCGGGCGCGGTGCTGCCGACCATGGAGACGCTCGCGGCCGCGGCGGGACTTGGAATTCTGTTGGCGGCGTCGGGGATGGTGCAGCGGGGGGCCATGCCGGCGGAACAACTCATGACGTTCGGTTTGGTCCTGATGCGGCTTCTGCCGCTGGTGAACCAGCTCAACAGTCTCCAGGCCACCCTGATCTATCAGGGAACCAGCCTGGTTGCCCTGGAGAAATGGTTTTCCCTGCCCGTGTACCCGGAACGGCCCTTCGGTTCGCGGACGTTCGAGGGGGTTCGGGAGGGCATCGTGTTTGAGGACGTCGGTCTCACCTACGAGACCGGAAAGGTGGCCCTGAAGGGGGTTTCCTTTCGAGTGCCCGCCGGCCGGATGGTCGCCCTGGTCGGGGCTTCCGGGTCCGGCAAATCGACCGCGGCGTCGCTTCTGCTCCGGCTGCGGGCGCCGACTTCGGGAAGGATCCTCGTCGATGGGATCGACGTCTGGGAATTCACGCCGGCGTCCTGGCACGCCCGCGTCGCGATCGTCGAGCAGGAGGCTTTTCTGTTCAACGACACGGTGGAAGCGAATGTGGCGTTCGGGGCTCCGGCCGCGACCCGCGCCGATGTGGAGGACGCGTTGCGTCAGGCGCATCTCGCGGAGGTCGTGCGAAATCTCCCGGGAGGATTGGAGTCCCAGGTCGGCGAGCGCGGGACCACTCTTTCCGGGGGGCAACGCCAACGGATGGCCATCGCCCGCGCCCTGGTGCGCCGGCCCCAGGTGCTCATCCTCGACGAGGCGACGTCCGCGCTCGACACGATCTCGGAACGCCAGGTCCAGGCCGCCATTGAAACCGCGACCCAGGATCGGACGGTCGTCGTGATCGCCCACCGGTTGTCGACGATCCGCAACGCGGATCACATCGTCGTGCTCGACGGAGGCGAGGTTGCCGAACAGGGAAGCTGGGCGGATCTCATGGCTCGCGGCGAGGCGTTCGCGCGGCTTGTCCGGACGAGCGAGGCGGGAAGGGAAACGACCGGCATCGCGTAGCGCCCTTGTCAGGCCGGCGCCGGGAGTCCGAGGCGTTTCAGGACTTCGTTGCTCAGGACGTCGTAGGCGGCGGAGGCGGCGCTGTACGGATCGTAATGGATGATGGGTTTTCCGAAGCTGGGCGCCTCGGCGAGGCGGGTGGTGCGTGGAATGACGGTGTCGAAGACGCGTTCGCCGAAATGCTGGCGCACCTCGGAGACCACCTGCTGGGAGAGGCGGGTCCGGCCGTCGAACATGGTCATGACGACCCCGAGGAGGTTGAGACCCGGATTGACGCCGCCATCGCGAAGCTGGTCGAGCAGGCGGTGAATCGTCGAGATGCCTTCGAGGGCGTAGTACTCGCACTGGAGCGGGACCAGAAGATGGTCGGTCGCCGTCAGCGCGTTCAGGGTCAGGAGACCGAGCGCCGGCGGGCAATCCAGCACGATGACGTCGAAGGATCCCCCGTTCCGGATCGGTTCGAGGAGCCCTCGGAGGCGGCCGAGGCGATCGTCGAACCGGCCGAGTTCGAGTTCGACACCGCAAAGGTCCACTTCGCTGGGAATCACGGAAAGCCGTTCGAAGGCCGTGGGCAGGATCCGTTCCACGGCGGTCCCGTCCCCAAGAAGGGGCCCATAAAGGCTCGCGCCCTCGGTTTTTTCGAGGCCGAGCCCGCTGGTCGCGTTCGCCTGGGGATCAAGATCCACCAGAATTACGCGCTGGCCGGCGGCGGCCATGCACGCGGCGAGATTGATCGACGTGGTGGTTTTTCCAACACCGCCCTTTTGGTTGGCTATGGCGAGAATCGGCGCAGGCACACGCCGATTAAAGCCGGATGCGGAGTGGGCGTCAGCCCCAGACCTCTCCGCTCGCCTACTCCGAGACGATGTCGTCGGGGAGTTCGTTGGTGTCGCCTTCGGTTCTTGGGAAGTGCAGGGCGAGCGCGGCACCGATCTCCTGGATCGCCTGAACGAGACCGGATGCGACCGAGCCCTCGGCGAAATGCCGGGACAGTCGATCAGCGATCTTGGCCCAGAAGGCGTCCCCGAGACGCTGGTGGATGCCTTCGTCCCCGACGAGGGCGAGGGAGCGGATTTTCGGGGCCAGATAAATCAGGACTCCGTTCCGGTCCTGGGTCGCATGCATTCCCAGGCGTTCGAAGGCCGTGCGGGCCGCGGCCTGGGAATCCTGGACCGGGGTGGAGCTGATGCAGAGTCGGATTTCCCCGGTGGTGCCTTTTTCCGCGAGGCGGATGGCGTCGAGAACCCGGGCTTCGTCGTGGGGCGAGAGAAAAGGGGGAGCTTTCATGCGACACGTTCACCATCTTCCGCTGGCGCCACCGCCGCCCGAGAACCCGCCGCCCCCGGAGAATCCGCCGCCCGAGAACCCTCCACCGCGGCCGCCGGACCCTCCCCCGATGGTGAAGTTCCAACCGCCGAATGATCCCCGGTAGAGGTGGCGTCCACGGCGGTCCAGCACGGTCGTCCCACCGCGGCGCGCGCGAATTCCGAAGGCGATCCAGATGAACAGAACGGTGAGAAGAACCAGCCAGCCGGGCCCGCGCGTGCCGCGGCGTCGGCCGTCCGCGACCGTGCGCCCGGTGCCCTTGTACTCGCCGCGCGCCGCGGCCATGAGGGCGGCGGCGCCCCGCCGGATGCCGAGGTCGAAATCGCCGGCCCGGAATGCCGGAACGATCTCGGTCTCGACGATGCGCTTGGCCAGGGCGTCGGGGATGGCTCCTTCGAGGCCGTACCCGACTTCGATCCGCATCGCGCGGTCCTTGGTGAAAACCGCCAGGAACGCGCCGTTGTTCTTGTCCTTTTGTCCGATTCCCCAGTGCCGATAGAGGGCGGCCACGTGATCCTCGAGGACCTCGCCGGGGGGAAGCGACGGAAATACGGCGACCACGATCTGCGAGGACGTCGCCCGCTCGAAGGCCTCGAGTTCCTGGTTGAGGGACGAGGCGGTGCCGGGCGTGGTGACGCCCGCGAAGTCGGTGAAGTGTTTCTTGGGAGCGGGCGGGAGAGTGGATTGGGCGGCTTGGGGGGAAGGAAGGGCGAAGCCGATCACCCATGCGAGAATAGCGAGGGCGCAACAGCGCCGGATTCGGGAGGCAGTCGATCCGGACGGGAGATGGATCCGGAGGCTCCCAGCGGGCGAAGGTGGCGGGGAAGACGGGAGAGCGGTCATCCGGCGGAGTGCGCGCGTCGGTGGCATCAAGGAGTTCCGACTTGCGAGTTGGGCCCACGAACCGGAGAGGGATCACACGGAGGCGCGGAGGCACGGAGGGGAAACGAATCCATCCTCAAATCGCCGTGTCTCAGTGCCTCCGTGAGAGAATCTCGGTTCATGGAACGGAGGATCAGCGGTTGGTGGGGCTGCCGCCGAACTGGAAGTCGACCTTGGGGGGCGTGTCGGAGCCGGGTTTGGCGGTGAAATAGGGTTTGGCGGCGAATCCGAACATTCCGGCGAAGAGGCTGCCCGGGAAGGTCTTCACCCGGGTGTTGTAGCCCTGGACGGCTTCGTTGAAACGCTGGCGCTCGACTGTGATTCTGTTTTCCGTGCCCTCCAGTTGGACCTGGAGATCGCGGAAACCCGCGGTCGCCTTGAGATCCGGGTACCGCTCGGCGACCACGAGAAGGCGGGAAAGGGCGCCGGAGAGGGAATCCTGAGCCTGTTGGAATTGGGCGAGCGCGGCGGGGTCGGAGGGGGCCTGTCCCGGGTTCAGTTGCACTTTGCCGACCGAGGCCCGGGCGGCGGTGACTTCCTGGAGGGTGGACTTCTCGAAATTCGCGGCCCCCGACACGGTATTGACCAGGTTGGGAACGAGGTCGGCTCGGCGTTGGTAGACGTTTTCGACCTGGGCCCACTGTTTTTCGACCTCCTGGGAGGATCGGACGAGCCCGTTGTAGAGGCCGATCGCGCCCAATCCCAGGATCGCCACAAAGCCGAGCGCGATGACGATGAGAACCAGCAGCGTTTTCTTCATGAATCGGTTGGGGTCAACCTAGGCGGGTTGGGTGGGCGCGCAATCCTCGTGTTGCGAACGGAAGCGAACCAAGACCCCGCCTTGACCGACGAAGCGCCCCCCCTAGAGTGGCGGCGGATTCGAGACCTGATGCGCGCCATTCTTGCCCTGGAAGACGGAACCGTTTACGTCGGTGAAGCCTTTGGAGCCCGGGCTTCGGCCGCCGGCGAGGCCTGTTTCAACACGTCGATGACCGGGTACCAGGAGATCCTGACGGATCCTTCGTACAAGGGGCAGATCGTGGCGATGACGTACCCGCACATCGGGAACTACGGGGTCAACGCCGTGGACATGGAGTCGTGGCGGCCGCATGTCGCGGGTTTCGTGGTCCGGGAGGTTTCGCCCGTCGTTTCGAACTGGCGGGCCGACCGTTCGCTTCCAGCCTACCTCGAGGAGAACGGGATTCCGGGCATCCAGGGAATCGACACACGGTCGCTCACGAAGAAGCTCCGCGTGGTCGGGGCGATGAAGAGTTTTCTCACGACCGAGGAAGGGATTGAACCCGCCGAAGCCGTGGAACGCGCCCGGGCGTGGGAAGGTCTCATCGGGGTTGATTACGCGCGGAAGGTCACTCATCCGAAGGCTTTCGACTGGGACGAAGGCGACTCCGACAGCGGCGCGTTCCGTCTGCACCAGGGCGTTGGCGATCCCGGGAACGCCCGGATGCTTCGGGAACCGCTGCCCGCGGCCGACATCCCCATCGTCGCCTACGATTTCGGGACGAAGTACAACATCCTTCGGCGGTTGCGGCAGTCGGGATTCCAGGTTCACGTCGTTCCGGCGCACACAACGGCCGCCGAGGTTCTCGCCCGGAAACCCGCCGGGGTGTTCTTGAGCAACGGACCGGGAGACCCTTCGGCGCTGGGTTACGCGGTCAAGGCGGTCGGCGAATTGGTTCAGTCGGGAATCCCGATTTTCGGCATCTGCCTCGGGCACCAGATTCTGGGCCAGGCCTTCGGCGGCAAGACCTTCAAGCTCAAGTTCGGTCACAGGGGTGCCAACCAGCCCGTCAAGGATCTCGCGTCCGGCCGGGTCGAGATCACCTCGCAGAACCACGGGTTCGCCGTGGATCCCAAGTCGCTGCCGGACGACGTGATCGTCGATCGGATCAATCTCAACGACCAGACCGTCGAGGGGATGCGTCACCGGAAGAAGCCGGTTTTTTGTGTTCAGTACCACCCCGAAGCGTCCCCTGGGCCGCACGATTCCTCCCGGCTGTTCACCGAATTCCGCGAACTGATCGGACGCGGGTGAGGGCGGTGCCGTCCCGCGAATGGGGAAACGGTTTGACTTGCCCCGATTCGGCCCGTCCATAATGCGCGCGACCCGCCACCCGACCCGACGACCCGACACGCTCCAACCATGGCAAAGCTCGTTGTCCACACAGAATCCCTCAAGGGCTTGTCCCACGAGCTGAAGGTCGAGCGCACGACCGTCGGGCGAGTGGAGGACAACACCTTTCAGGTCGCCGACCCCTCCGTCTCCAGTCACCACTGCGAGATCCTGCTGAAGGGCACCGACGTCGTGGTGAAGGACCTGAATTCGACGAACGGCACGTATATCAACGGGGACCGCATCTCCGAGGCGACGCTGAAACCGGGTCAGACCCTGCGGCTGGGCCAGATCGACCTGAAGCTCGATGGCCCTTCGAGCGCGAGCAAGAAGCAGTTGGACGCCACGATGGTCATCCCGCAGGGCGTGAAGCGGGACGAATTCGGGACCGCGGTTGTGGCGGGCGGGAAACTCGACGAGAAAGCCGGCTTCCACAAGAAGTCCAACAAGCTCAACAAGATCTTCTTCGTCGGCGGCGGCCTGGTTCTCCTGATCATCGTGTCGCTGATCATCTACGCCTTCATCGCGCAATCCACGCCTTCCCAGTAGTGGTAGTTGTTGTTGTTGGTGGTGGTGGTGGTGGTGGTGGTTGATGATGACCCGGATCGTCGGTCTTCGCGCGTTGCCGCCGCCCCGGTGCGATCTGGTCCGAAGATGTTGCGGTTCCGACCGAGGCCAAGAGAGCGGATTGGGATTCGTTGGGCGTCTCACCCGCGAGCTTGGGCTCGTTCCCTGTTGGGGTTGGGGTTCGCTTTCGTTTTCGTTTACGTGGTTTGGATTCCTGCGAATTCGCGGGCCCTGATCGTCCTGAGTGCCGTTGAGACGCCGGAACCGCCTCCTTTCCCGGGAGCAATGACCCTCCTCGGAGCCGTTGGCCACTTGCACCACACCAACACACCGGGACCGCTCGCCACCGCCATCGCTCCCCGGGCTTTCCTCACGGCGGCGCATCTCGCCTTCGGTCCCGGCGACGTCTTCATTCTGGGCGGACGGGAGTTTCCCATTCTGGAGCGCACCAATCTTCCAGGCAGCGATCTCGCCCTGGGACGCGTCGGCGAGGATCTCGCGGCCTGGGTTCCCTTGTACGAGCGGGACGACGAACTTCACCGACCGGTTCTCGTTCTGGGCAAGGGACGGTGGAAAGGGGAACCCGTCTCGCTCGGTGGTCGGCTTCGTGGATGGCAGTACGCCGATTCGGGCGCGCCGGGGATCCGATGGGGCACGAACCTGGTGGCCCGGCTGATCGATATTTCGGAGGCCACCCCGGACGGGCTTTCCGGATTCTTCCTGGCGGCGGACTTCGATCGGGACGCTGGAGACCACGAAGTGCACGCCACCTTTGGCGATAGTGGCGGACCCGTGTTCATCGACGACTGCGGAACGTGGAAGCTGGCGGCGGTCCTCAGTTCCGTGGACGGCCCGTTCCGACGGACGGCTCCGCAAACCGGCGAGGAGACGCCTTTCCTGGCGGCCTTGTTCGACGCGCGAGACCTGTATTTCGAGGGGGAAGACGGGGTGTTCGAGCGGGTTCCCGACCCCGGAATGGACCAGCCCACGGCCTGGTATGCGGCGCGAATCGGACCCCGCCGTGCGGACGTGGCGGCGCTGGCGGGGCTCCCGGCCGTTCGTGGCCTTCCGCGACCGCCGGACGTGTTCGCGTTCCGGGAAGGCGACGGGCCGCTTCGGGTTTCGCTGGCCGGCATTGAATTGGTCGGCGTGCCCGAAGCCGGATTGGAGTGCGTCGAATCGCGCAGCCGAGGCGGGGCGCCGGTGGAACTGGAGGGCTTGGAAATGGTGTTCGGTCTGGCGACGAACCCAGGCGGGGCGGACAGCGCGAGGTTCGTGATGCGGGTGGGGGACGATGCCAGCGCCTGGGGGACGGTGTACGTGACTTCGCCGATCGCGCCCACGTCGGGTCCCCGGCTGATGCGGGACGCCGCGGGCACCGCCGTAGGAAGCTGGCCGATCGATGCGTCGGGAACGCCGCGAGCGGAGGTGGCCGATTCGGTGGGGGGTCCCTGGGAACTTCAGGAGCGAGAGGCGGTCCGGATGGGGAATCGATGGTGGGTGGCGGACGATGCGGCGCCGTCGCGGAGCGAGCGATTCTACCGGCTTCGATACGATCCGTAGGGTCCCGCGAGAATCCCTGGTTCCGGAGGGCGGAATGGGGACCGAAAGACAGACTTGCGGAAGTCATGCCAAAACGGCTAATGGAAGATTCCAGTTCCCCGAATGATGATGCGGCCGCCAACGGTCGCGTTCCCTTGATCACGATCATCCCGTCCCCCGAACCTCCATGAATAAGCACTCAGCCACCGGCCTCGACACCACCCGGGGCAGTTCCCGCCGACGCATTCGCGCGGCGTTCACGCTGATCGAGTTGTTGGTCGTCATTGCCATCATCGCCATCCTGGCCAGCATGCTTCTCCCGGCGCTGGGGAAGGCGAAGTCCAAGGCGCACGGCATCAGTTGTCTGAACAACCTCCGGCAGCTGATGTACGGATGGCGCCTCTACTCGGACGATTTCGACGAGAAACTGGTGGCGGCGGAGGATGGCATCGCGGGGCGTCCGAATTGGTTCTCGGGCTGGCTCAATTTCTCCGCGGATCGGGTGAACTGGGACATCAACGCGAACATGACGAACAGCCCGATCTGGACCTACGTCGGCAGGACTCCGGCGGTGTTCAAGTGCCCGGCGGACCGCGCGATGGTCTCGGTGAAGGGTCAGAAGCTCCCGCGGGTCCGGAGCAATTCGATGGGGCAGCATTTCGGGAATGGGAGTTGGCTCCCCGCCTCGACGTACAAGATCTATTCGAAGGCCACGGACATGAGCAATCCGGGGCCGAGCATGGTCTGGGTGCTGTTGGACGAGCACCCGGACAGCATCAACGACGCCGCCTTCGCGAACCAGATGGTGTCGGCGGAAACGCTGAGCGCGGCGCGGATCATCGACTTCCCGGCGAGCTACCACAACGGGGCCTGCGGTTTCTCGTTCGCGGACGGCCATTCCGAGATTCGGAAATGGAAGGACGGCCGGACGGTCGCGCCGGTTCGGTACACGGGAACCCTCGCGCTGAATGTCGGCTCGCCGGGCAACCGCGATGTCCTTTGGTTCGCCGAACACACGACGAGCAAGCTGAAGTGAACCTGGAAACGGCCGTTCCAACCACGGAAGGCACGGAACACACGGAAGGGGAGGGAGCTGGAGGGGAGCGGGGAACTTGATGCAATAAGAGGCGACGGGGCGCTAGGCCAGGATCGGGTGGGCGACGTCGCCGTGCACGTCGGTCAAGCGGAAATCGCGTCCGGCATGCCGAAACGTCAGGGCTTCGTGGTCGAGGCCCAGGAGATGGAGGAGCGTGGCGTGGAGGTCGTGGATGTGGACCTTCTGGCCGGCGAGATAGAATCCGTAGTCGTCGGTGATCCCGTAGCTGAAGCCGGGTTTCACGCCCGCCCCGGCGAGCCACATCGTGAACGCGTGGGGGTGATGGTCCCTTCCGTCGGAACCCTGGCTCGTGGGCGTTCGTCCGAATTCCCCACCCCACCACACCAGCGTGTCCTCCAGGAGCCCGCGCGCCTTGAGATCGGTGAGAAGTCCCGCGATCGGCAGGTCGACCTCCGACGCGAGGCGCCCGTGTTCTTCGGCGAGGCGGTCGTGCTGATCCCAGTAGCCGTGGGTCACCTGGACGAAACGAACGCCCCGTTCGCTCAATCGGCGGGCGAGCAGGCATTGGCGTCCCATCTTCTCGGTTCGGGGATCGTCCAGGCCGTAGAGTTTTCGAGTGGCCTCGGATTCGCCCGAGAGATTGAAGATTCCGGGGGCCTCGGTCTGCATCTTGAACGCGAGTTCGAACGATTGGATGCGCGCTTCGAGGGCGGCGTCCGGTCCGGCCTGCGCCAGGTGATCCCGGTTCATCGCGCCGAGGAGGTCCAGTTGGGCGCGTTGTCGGGCGGCATCCGATCCGTCCCCGAGGTAGGCGATTCCCTGGGAACCGCCTTTGCCCTTGCCTTTGCCACCGCCGATCGAGGTGCCGTGGTGGACCGCGGGAAGGAACGCGCTCGACCAGTTGCCGACTCCGCCGTGGCCCTGCGTGGGGTTGAGGGTGATGAAGCTGGGAAGGTTCTGGTTCTCCGTGCCCAGTCCGTAGCTGATCCAGGATCCCATGCTCGGGCGGACCAGGCTGTCGGAGCCCGTGTGGAGTTTCAGCAGGGCGCCGCCGTGCGCTTCGTTGGTGCCGTGGACTGACTTGATCAGGCACAGGTCATCGGCCATCGCCCCAACCCGCGGAAACAGGTCGCTGACCATCGCGCCGCACTGGCCGCGAGCCCGGAACTCCCACGGCGACTTCCGCAGGTCCCCGGTCTTCGCGAACTGAACCCGGGGCTTCTCGAAGGGCAATGGCTTGCCGGAATCCCGGATCAGCGCGGGCTTGTGGTCGAACGTGTCCACATGGGACGGACCACCGTGCATGAACAGGAAGATCACCCGCTTGGCGCGAGGCGCGAAATGCGGCGCGCGCGGCGCCAACGGATGCGCGGTTCCGCCGTGGTGGACCCCGGAAATCTCCCCGGCGCGGGCCACAAGATCCGCGAGGGCCAGCGAACCGAACCCGACCGCCGTCCGACGGAGCGCGTCCCGGCGGCTCAGGGGGCGCGGACCGGAACAGGGCGGGATGCGCCCGGAGGGTGACGAAATGTGCCGCATGGTTAGGATCAGGGGCGGTGGATGAATTCGTTCGAAGCGAGCAGGACCTGGCAGAAGGCCGCCAAAGCCTCGTGCCTTCGCGAATCGGCCCCGTTGGGTTGCTCCGCCGTGGGAGGGACGTTGGCCAGGAATTCACGGGCACGGATCCGTTCCTCGGGCGAGGGAGGGCGCTGGAGAATTCGCCGGTAGGCTTCCGTGACGCGGTCGTTCTCGTCCGGTCCGATTCCAGCCTCGACGAGCGAGGCCACGGCGTCCGACACATCCCGGACGAGTGGGCTGTTCAGGAAGAACAGGGCCTGCTGCGCGACGACCGTCGGCACGCGGCGGGCCGTCGTCACACTCGGGTTGGCGAAATCGAAGAGCGTCAGCGCGTCGTAGACCCGGTCCCGCACGATCGGCAGGTACACCGTGCGTCGAAGGGATCGGGCCGACACTTCGTCCGCCGGGGTGTATTCGTCGTTCTTCCAATCCACCAGGGACCCTCCGACGGCGAGGTCGAGGCGTCCGCTGACATGGAGCAACGAATCCCGGATCATCTCAGCCTCCAGGCGTCGTCGGGGAAAGTGGGAGAGCAGGCGGTTGTCGGGATCGAGGTCGCGCGGGTCGTTCGAAGCCTTGAGGTTCGGACCATCGTCTGGAGATTCCTCGGGGGATTCGCAGGAGGGATCGGTTCGCGAGGACTGCTGGTAGGCGGCGCTCAGAACGATCAGCCGGTGAAGGGCTTTGAGATTCCATCCTGACCGGACGAACTCGGTTGCGAGCCAGTCGAGCAGATCCGGATGGGACGGTGGGTCGCCCCGGAGCCCGAAGTTGTCGGGACTCCGCACGAGTCCTTCGGCGAAGTGGGCCTGCCAGACCCGGTTGACGATGACGCGCGCGGTCAGGGGGTTCGCGGGATCCACGAGCCATCGGGTGAGTTCGAGGCGGCCGCTCGTGTCCTGTGGGATGGACGGCGGTGGATTGGCACGGGCGACCACGGCGGGGAAACCGCGCGGCACGGGTTCCTTGGCGAGGTTGAGATGACTTCCCCGCAGGTGGATCGGAAGGTCGACCGGTTTGTCGTCCGTGACGGCGAGCGCGTACTCGATCGGCGGGGGCGCCGACGCGAGGGCGGCGTCGCGCTGTCGCTCCAATTCCGTGATCGCCGCCCGGGTCGCTTCGGGATAGGCGGGCCTGGGGTCCTTGGGGAGTTTCTCCTTGTCGCCGTTCAGGGAGGCGAGCAGCGCGGCGTCCGCGTCACGGATGAGTCCGGCGAGGTGATTGGTGATCGCGGCGAACCGTTCCTGGTGGGCCTCGCGGGCCGCGATTTCGCGTTCCGTCGACACCCGCCGTTCGTTGAACTTCGAGACGAACGCAAGGTTCTCCATGGTTCGCGTGCTCCGGAAAATCCCGGCCAGCGCGTAGTAGTCCCCGGCGGGGACCGGATCGAACTTGTGGTCGTGGCAGCGCGCGCAGCCGAGCGTCAGACCGAGGAACGCCCGCCCGACCGTGTCGATCTGTTCGTCCACGATGTCCATGACGAGCTTGGGCTTGTCCTGTTCGGCGAGCATTTTGGGACCGAGGACGAGGAAGCCCGTGGCGGTGATCCGATCGAGGCGAAGCGCCTCCCGGTTCTCCAGCGTCGCATCCGTGGATCCGGGCGGAAGGAGATCGCCCGCGATCTGGTGGGTGATGAACTGGTCGAAGGCCAGGTTGTCGTTGAAGGCGCGAATGACCCAGTCCCGGTACCGCCACGCGTTGGCCATGACCTTGTTTTCATCCTGTCCGTTCGTGTCCGCGTACCGGGCGACGTCCAGCCACCACCGACCCCAACGCTCCCCGTAGCGGGGCGAGCCCAGGAGGCGGTCGACGATTCGTTCGAGGTTCCGGTGAGAGGGTTCGCTTTCGAAGGCTTCGACGTCTTCGGGGTTCGGAGGAAGTCCCACCAGGTCGAACGAGAGCCGCCGGATCAAGTCGCGGGGCGGGGCGGGGGGCGACGGTTGGAGACCCTCCCGCTCCAGGGCGGCCAGGATGAAGCGGTCGATTGCGGAGCGCGGCCAGGAAATGGTTCGGACCTCGGGAGGGCGGGGCGCGCGGATCGGCTGGAAGGACCAGTGACGCGCCGGGTCCGTTGGGACGTCCACGGGGTGCGATGTGGTGACCGTTGGCAACGACTCCGAGGGCGAAGATGTCTCCTCGACGCGGAGTCCTCCGCCGGCTTCGACACCGGCGCCGGTGCCGGCGCCGGCACCGGCATCGGTCCTGGTATCGTTCGCCGAGGTGTCGGCGCCGATCGACAGGACCAGGATCGCGGTGAGGAGAAACCGCTCGAACACGGGAGCACTATGAACAGGAACGACGGTCCGCGCCAACCGTGGGATTGGAGGGGTCGGAACGGAGGAATGGGTGTCTCGGGAGATCTGGGTGCCCCGTTCGGGATCGCTTTTTTGGGCTCCGGCGCGCGAATCTCCGGGCGTGACGGAGACTGAAAACGCCCTTTTGGAAGCGCTCATCGAACTCGAACGGGCCGCGGCGTCAGGGCGCGCGACCCCGGGCTCGACCCCGGTGAAGGTACCGATTCTACCGATCCTGGAACGTATCGACCGCCTGGCTTCGGAGTTGCCGGCGACCGCACCGGGTGACTTGAAGCACTATCTCCAGCGCAAGAGCTACGAAAAGGCGCGGCTCTTCCTGTTGGATCGCGACAGTGAGAACGCTCGGGGCCGGTGTGGCCACTGAACTCGGGAGTCGGAGCGGTCGTGGATGGCGTGTCGCGGGGAGCGGTGCTGTGCTGTGCTGTTCAGGGGCTTCGCTTTTCGAGTGCCGCCCAGCGTTGGCGGATCGTGTCCAGCCGCCGTTGATTGGCGCCGAGGTCCGAATAGCCCACGCGGGAAGCGGACCTCGCATGGATGACTCCCGCATCGGGGTCGATCAGGAATTCGACATCGTCGACGAAGCGGCAGACGAGGCTTCGGAATTCGAAGTGCAGGTAGTTCGTTGTTTGGCGAACGAGCCGCGACCGGGGAAGATCCATGATCACGTCCCGGATCCGGGCATGGGCGGTCTCCGGCGTCCCGGAAAACGGCAGGGGATCGACGCGGGAGCGTTGGTTCTTGGATTGGCTGCTGACGCAGTTCGGGGATTCGGGGCAGGCCGCGAGGAGTCCGTCGTTGGCTCCAAGGCGGGCCGGGGGAGGGATTCTGGCGTTCACGATCCAGAGGATGGGGAGGATGATGGCGACAGCCGCGAATGAGATCAGGAGGAGCATGCGGGGAAGTCGACCCAGGGATCGGGTTCGGCCCGCGGGAGTGCCGGCGGACCCTGTTGGAGGGATTTCATCAGACTGCATAACGGCGGGCGATCTCGTCCGGGATGGGCTCCGCGCGACCGGTGGCGACGTTGACGAGCGTGTAATGGCAGTGTCCGTCGCAGCAGGTCTTCTGATTGGCGGCGCGGCGGATCTCGAAGTCGACGCGGACCGTGTCCCGCTCCATCGCTTCGATCCAGGTGGTGACCGTGAACCGTTCGCCGAGGCGGAGCGGGCGCTTGAATTCCATGTGGGCGGACCGCTGGAACCACGCGAGCCCGCGTTGCAGGAACTCCTCCATCGACATCCCGTAGCAACGCGCCATCTGGTCGAACCGGGCGGCGAGGACGTAGTCCATGTACCGGCTGCTGTGGACATGCTGGAACATGTCGATGTCGTCCGGGCGCACCTGAAGCTCCGTGACGAAACGGGTCTTCCCGAGGGCGGGCGGAGTTCCAACGGTTTCCCGGTCGGGGCTCTCGGGCGTGTCCATTCTTGACCTCGTCGTCATGACGGCGGCGGCGGCGGCGGCGGCGCCGTGGGCTTGCCATGCAGCCTTGCCGCTGGCGACTCCGTTGGCGAGTCCAGGTTGGCCTCTTCCGGACCGGCGCGGGTGCCCGAAGGTGGGGCTTGGGCTTCCGGTTCATCCCGTTCGTCGAAACCACACGGGCCACGCGGACGAATCCTTGAGGCCGGATCGGCGAGTGGGCATTCTCACGCCATGCCGCTCTACGAGTTCCATTGCGAAGCTTGTTCGGTCGACAGCGAGATCCTGGTGCGATCGACCGAATGGAAGGGTACCCGCTGCCCGGAGTGCGGGTCGACCCGGTTGACGAAGAAGGTTTCCGTGTTCGCCTCGTCGGTGGTGGGAGGGAATCCCGCCGGGGCGGGGGCCTCGGGTGGGGCGGACTGCAGCGGGATTCCGACGTCCT
>JBFWOK010000079.1:0-30626 GCA_050250555.1 Limisphaerales bacterium | reverse complement strand
GAGGATGGCTGCGCTCAAGGTGACCAGGGGTTCGGCGCCGGCCGGGTTTCCGGAAAAGGCGCCTTCGACGGGGGCGACTTCCTCCGGCGCGCCGGCGGTATTCGGACCGGCGGGGAGGTCGGGGGGCGTCGGCGCGGGCGGGCTGGGTTGGGAGCCGGATGTCGTTGGCGCCGGGGGAGTGACCGTGCCGGCCGCGTCGATGACGCGGGCCGCGACGAACTCCGGGTGTCGCGCCTGGAGGAGGAGGAGAATCCGGTCGACGGACTCCGCATCCGGAGCGCTCACGGCGAGGAAGTCCGATGCGGCAACGAGGGCGGAACGATGAAGTTCGAGGTGGGCGTCGATCTCGCGCGCGAGGCTTCCGCCGATTTCGGCGAGGCGCCCCCCCGCTTCGGCGACCAGGCGGTTTTCGACGTGGCATCCATATCCGATGCCGATCGTCACGAGGGGAAGGATCGTGGCCGCGAGGACGACGCGCAGAATCTGTCGGTGCAGCGTGCGGCCCGCCCGGCGCTTAAAGGGCGTCGTGGTCGAGGTGCCGGCGGACACGTCCGGAATGCTATGAATCCGTTGGAGGCGGCGCGAGCGGCAAAATCGGAACGATCCCGTGAAACCCTTGGGGATTTCGCCCGGCCTTGAACGGGTCGCGACGATCGGATCGTCGGGGACGCGGGGATGAAAGGGGCCGGACGGGCTTTCTCAGGCGGGAACGGCGTCGCGTTCCCCGACGACGCGTCCATCGAAGAGATGGATCGTGCGGTCGGCGTGACGGGCGAAGCGGGAATCGTGGGTGACCATGCAGATGGTGGCGCCCTGGCGGTGGAGGTCCCGGAGGAGTTCCATCACCGCTTCGCCGTTTTTCGAGTCGAGGTTTCCGGTCGGTTCGTCGGCGAGCAGGATGGACGGGTTTCCGACGAGGGCCCGCGCGACGGCGACGCGCTGCTGCTGGCCGCCGGAGAGCTGGGAGGGGTAGTGATTCAGCCGATGGGACATGCCGACCTTTTCGAGGGCGACCTGGGTGGCGGCGCGTCGTTCGCGCGGTGCGAGGCCGCGGTAGATCAGCGGGAGTTCCACGTTTTCGTGGACGGTGAGGTCGCCGATGAGATTGAAGCTTTGGAAGATGAAGCCGATCTCGCGGTTGCGGATGCGGGCGCGCTGGGCGAAGTCGAGGTGGGCGACCGCCTGGCCGTTGAGCGTGTACCCGCCGCCGGTGGGGGTGTCGAGCAGGCCGAGAATGGCGAGGAGCGTGGACTTGCCGCACCCGGAGGGACCGGCGATGGACACGTACTCGCCCTGGGAGATCTCGAGGTGGATTCCCGAGAGCGCGTGGGTTTCGACCTCGTCGGTGAGGAAGACTTTGGTGATGGCGTCGAGTTGGATCAGGGGCTCGGTGTTCATCGCAATCGAATTGGGGGGGCGGATGCGGTGGATGGCTTGGAAGGGAACGGAGCGGGACGTGGGAGACGTGGGAGGCTCAGCGGAGGCGGACGCGGTTGTGGGCGTCCCAGGGGCTCATGTCGGACAGGATGATCTGGTCGCCGGGTTCGAGGCCGTCGAGGACTTCGATGGTGCTGACGGAACTCCGGCCGAGTTTGACGGGGACGCGGACGGCTTCGCGACCGCCGTTGACGATCTTGAACAGGCCCGCGGTGCCGCCTTCCTGTCCCTGGACCGGTTTGGGGACATTCACGACGTCGACAAGGCGTTCCAGTTCGATGGTGCCTTCGACGCTGAGATCGGGACGCGCGCCCTTGGGCAGGGCGCCCTCGAGCTTGATCTCGACGAGGACGGTGCCGTTCTGAACGGCGGGATCGACGCGTTGGACGCGGCCGGCGACGATGCCGTTGCGAGTGTCGATGGAGGCGACCTGGCCTCGGAGAATGTCGCGCGCCTGGGTTTCCGGGATGCGGACGTCGGCTCGGAGCTGGGTGGGGACGACGACCTTGGCGAGGGTGGCGGCCGGGGAGACGCGTTGACCAACCTGGAGCGGTTCGCGGTCGCCGGTTTGCTGGAGGACGCCGGCGATGCCGGCGCGGACCAGGAGGTTGGCGACCTGACGTTCCTTGAGGGCGAGCAAGGCGGTCAGCTTCTCGACTTCGGCCTGTTGGACGGCGAGTTGGGCGCTGGCGCTATTGCGGGCGAAATCGAGGCGGCGTTCCTCGATTTCGATGCGGGCCTTGAGTTCGTCGGCCTTGGACCGGGATTTTTTGCGGAGGATTTCGGGGACGAGGCCGTCACGGGCGAGGGCTTCATCGGCCTCGGCTTCGAGGCTGGCGGCGACGTATTCGGCTTTGAGGCTGGCGAGTTGGGAAACCTGGGTGAGGCGCTCGCTCTCGAGGGTCGCGCGGAGGCGTTCGAGCTGGGCTTCGGCGCCCTTGCGGGCCCATTCGGCGTCGAAGGCGGCCTGTTTCAGTTCGGGGTTGCTCAATTCCATCAGGACGGAATCGGGGGTCACTTCGGCGCCCGGTTGGATGAAGATCCGTTCCACGCGGCCGTCGGTCTCCGACTGCACGTACTGGATCTGCTCGGGAACCAGGAAGCCGGGACCGCGGACCTGGCGGAGCATTTCACCCCGCTGGACCGTGCCCGGCCAGATGCTGGTGCGATCGACGGTGGGCGCCGCGGGTTCGAGGCGGAAGATGACGAACGTGATGACCGCGAGGGAAATGATCGTGGCGGAGGCGGACCAGAATCGGCGCCAGCGTCGGGCTGCGACCCGGTCGGGACGGGGCACGTCCATCGCGTGGGCCGCGGGGCGTGTGGGAGGTTTCCGTTCGGTCGGGGGAGTCATGGCGGGTGCGGTGCGCGGCGCTGGGGCGGGGATCGGGGGGGGGGTGGGGAGAGGTTCGTTCGTGCTGGGGAGTTTCTGGTTGGAGTTTTCGCCGGACAACGCCATGTGGCAAGGACTGTGCCAGACGTCTTTGGCGGGTTTCGGGCTTGAGGTGGACTTCGACGAGGTGGCGTCGTTCCGCCGTCGGAATCGGATGTCCCGGAAATGGGATATGGGAAACGGAATGGAGTTCTTCGGACCGGAGGTGCCATTCGGGGGGGGCGGCTTGCACCTGGGGCCATGGAAATTGGCCGACGGTGTCGGTCGGCGCGGAATCCCGTTCCGCGGAAGGAAGGCGCGGACCGGTCTCCGCGGCGTTCGGCAGAGGAGGGTTCAGGGAGCGGCGAGGGGAAGGCGAAGGCGGGCGACGCAGCCGCGCCCGTTTTCCCGATTCTCGAGGGAGAGGCGTCCATCGTGCGCTTCGGCGATTTGCCGGCACAACGTCAGTCCGATGCCGGATCCCTTGGGTTTGGTGGTGAAGAAGGGCACGAACAGGTTGGCTGGATTGGCGATGCCCGGGCCGGAGTCCTCGATCCGGATCTCGATCTCGCCGGTGGACAGGCGCCAGCTGATTTCGATGGGCGAGGGCGGTGGCGCGGAGGTGGCGGGATCCGGCGCCGGCGGCGGGGCGATTTGTGTCGGCCGGGTGGCTGATTCAAGGACGGCATCCGCCGCGTTGCGGACGAGGTTGATGAGGAGCTGTTCGAGTTGGTCGCGGTCGGCAATGAGGGTGACGTCGGGACCGTGGGCGACGCGGATGCCGACGCGGGTTTCGAGGCCGGCGACGCGGCGTACCCAGTCGGCGACGCTCATCGGGGCGCGTCGTGGCGCGGGCAGGCGGGCGAGCTGGGAATAGGCCTCCATGAAGCGGCTGAGGGCGTCGGCGCGGGAGGAGATGAGGGCGAGACCGTCGCGGACATCGTCCTGCCAGTCGGGCGGACGCGGTTCGCGGCGGCAGAGGCTTTCGAGGCTGGACGCGACGGATTTGATGGGAGCGAGCGAATTGTTGAGTTCATGACCGAGGACGCGAAGGAGGCTTTGCCAGGCCTGACGTTCCTCCTCCCTGAGGGCGCGGCTGAGATCGGTGACGACGAGCAGTTGGTGGGGGCGTCCGCCCTGGCGGAACCCGGACCGGCGGAACCCGAATCGGCCGAGGGCTCCGGGGAAGGTCATGGAAGCTATGCGGGCGGGTTCGCCATCGAGTGCGAATTCGAGGCCGAGCTCGAGCGCGGTGCGGCCGAGGATCTGTTCGACGGGCCGGGCGAGGAGTCGTTCGGCGGCGCGGTTGGCGAGTCGGAGTCGGTGGCGTTCGTCGAAGGTGAAGATGGCGGCGTCCATCTCCTCGATGGCGGTGCGAAGGAGGGCCGAGGCTTCGAGGGCGCCGAGGCGCTGTTCGCGGAGGCTGTCGCCGAGGGCGTTGATTTCGGCGGCCAGAGTGTCGAGGGGATCGCGGGTGCCGGCGGTGTGGAGGCGGATGGAGAAGTCGCCGTCGCGCAAGGCGGCGAGGACGTTGGCGAGCGTCCGGAACGAGTAGGCGGAGCGTTCGCGGAGGGCGTAGGCGGCGAGGCCGGTGACGAAGAGGAGGAGGGCCGATCCGGCGAACCGAACGGCGGGCGGTTGGGTGCCGGAGCCGAGCAGGGCGAGCGCGGTGACGACGCCGGGGAGGGGGAGGAGGATGGCGCAGCGGACGATCCGGCGGTGATCGGCGACCTTGGCGACGCGGCGGCTTTGGGGGGCTGGAGGGGGCATGCGGGCGGCCAGGCTAGAGCCCGTATTTCTCGAGGCGCCGATAGAACGCGCTCCGGCTGAGGCCGAGGGCTTCGGCGGCTTTGACGGCGCTGCCTTCGAAGCGGGCGAGGGCCTTGCGGATCACCAGACGTTCGACGTCCTCGAGGGCGAGATCCTCGACGCGTGGTTCGGGTTCGCGCTGGGAGCGGAGGCCCAGGTCGGCGGCCTTGATTTCGGGGCCGGAGCACATGAGCACGCCCCGTTCGACGGCGTGTTCGAGTTCGCGAATGTTGCCGGGCCAGGCGCATCGCTGGAGCGCTTGGATCGCGGAGGGATCGAAGCGTTCGACCGGTTTGCGGTAGCGGCGGGCCTGTTCGCGTCGGCATTGCTCCGCGAGAATCGGAATGTCCTCGGGTCGTTCGCGGAGCGGCGGGAGGTGGATCTCGATGGTGTTGAGGCGGAACAGGAGGTCCTGACGGAACCGACCGGCTTCGACCTCGCGGTGGAGGTCGGCGTTGGTGGCGGTGATGAGCCGGGCGTCGGCTTTGAGGGTGCGGGACGACCCGACGCGCTCGTACTCGCCGGTTTCGAGGACCCGGAGGAGTTTGGCCTGCTGACCGAGCGGGAGATTGGCGATCTCATCGAGGAAGAGGGTGCCTCCCTCGGCGAGTTCGATGCGGCCCACGCGGTCGGCCTTGGCGTCGGTGAACGCGCCTTTGACGTGTCCGAAGAGTTCGCTCTCGAAGAGTGATTCGGTGATGCCCCCCATGTTGACCGTGACGAGGGATTTTCCGGCCCGGTTCGAGACGGCGTGGAGGGCTCGGGCGACGACGCCCTTGCCGGTGCCGTTTTCGCCGGTGATGAGGATGTTCGCGTCCGACGGTCCGACGCGTTCGATGAGTTCGAGGACGGGCTGCATCGCCTTGGAAGTGGCGATGAGATCGGGGCGGGCGCCGCGGAGGATTTCGTTCTCGGCCTGGAGCCGCTCGCTTTGGCGTTCCGATCGACGCAGGGCGATCTGATTCCGGAGGATGGCGGTGACGCGCGCGTTCTCCCAGGGCTTCTGAATGAAGTCCCGGGCGCCCCGTCGCATGGCTTCGACGGCGAGATCGACGGATCCCCAAGCGGTCATCACGACCACGGCGGGTGGATTGCCGAGGGCCCGGACCCGATCGATCAGTTCGAGCCCTTCCTGGCCGGAGGTCGTGTCCCGGGTGTAGTTGAGGTCCATCAGGAGGACGTCGCTGTCGCGGTTCGCGAGGCTTTCGAGCACGGCGGCCGGGGACTGGACCGTTTCGGTCTCGAACCCCTCCCCTTTGAAGAGCAGCCGGAGGGCGGCGAGGACGTCGGCCTGATCGTCGGCGATGAGGATTCGACCGGGGTGAGGGTGAACGGACATGGGCGAAGTCTGGGTCGGGGACGCCATGGCCAGCAAGGAGCAGAATCCGCGCCAAAACCGTTTCGTTCGGCCTGGAATTCGAGGGCTTGGAATCCAGTTCTTGAGCCGATGCGGGTCCGGGTCAGGATCGGAGGTCATGAAACGGACGTTTTGGACGATGAAGGTGGCGCTGTTCCTGGGGTTGGGGAGTTTCGGTTGGGGGGCCGTGGGGGGCCCGGACCGGGTCGCCCTGGCGACGTACAACGTCGAGAACTACCTGCTCACGCGGACGGGAGATCGATTGGCCAAGTCGGAGGCTTCAAAGGCCGCGGTGGCGCGGTTGTTGAAGGCGGTGAACGCCGATGTCGTGGCGCTTCAGGAGCTGGGTGGCCTGGAAGCGCTGGATGATTTGTGTCGGCGGATGGGCGCGCTGGGATTGGAGTATCCGCATCGGGAGTGGGTTCGGGGGTACGACACCAACATCCAGGTGGCGCTCGTGAGCCGGTTCCCGATCGTGGCCCGCCGGCCGCACACGAAAGAGACGTATCTGCTTTCGGGCCGACGATTCCACGTCAGCCGCGGCTTTCTCGAAGTCGATCTTCGGATCGGATCCGACTACCTCCTGACGGTGTGGGTGGCGCACCTGAAGTCGCGTCGGACAGCCGTGCAGGCCGACCAGGCGGACATGCGCCTGGAAGAGGCGCGGATTCTTCGCGGCCTGCTCGATGAGCGCCTTCGGGAGGCTCCGCGGGCGAACGTCGTTGTCCTGGGGGATCTCAATGACACGAAGGATTCGCCGTCCATCCGCGCGTTGATGGGGCGGGGCAGCGGGCGGTTGGTTGACGCGCGTCCGTCGGAGCGGAACGGGGATACGGGATTCACGCCCAATCCACGATGGCAGCCCCGGACCATCGCTTGGACCCACTACTACGGGGTGGAAGACACCTACAGTCGCGTGGACTACGCGCTCCTGCATCCCAATGCGGCCCGGGAATGGAAGGCGTCGGAATCCTATGTCGCGACGGTTCCGGACTGGGGAGTGGCGTCGGACCATCGTCCGGTCGTGGTGGTGTTGGAGCCGCGCGATCGCTGAATGGCGGGCTTGACGGAGGGACGGTTGGAGCGGGAGGGTCGCGCGTACCCCGGAGTCGGTGACCCTCGCGCTGGTCGGTCCCAGGAGACGAACGGGCGCGGCTCCCGCCGAGAGCCCGGGGTGAAACTCCGAATAAGAATGAATGCCTGACTGCGGAGGAACGACGATGGAAGTCACTGGAACCGTCGAAGCCATGTTGAGCGGCAAGGGACGCGGGGTGTTTGGGATTTCACCCGACAGCACCGTCTACGAAGCGATCGAACAACTCGCCCAGCGCAATATCGGCGCCCTCCTGGTCATGGACGGGGGCAGGCTGATCGGGGTGTTTTCCGAGCGCGATTACACCCGCAAGGTGGCCCTGGCCGGCCGCAATTCCCGTGAAACCCGGGTCCGGGAGATCATCACGGGCCGCATCATCTCCGTGTCGCCGTCGACGCCCGTCCCGGAGTGCATGCGACTGATGATCGAGAATCGGGTGCGGCATCTTCCCGTCCTCGATGGGGACGAGGTGGTGGGTGTTCTTTCGATTGGGGACCTGGTGAATTTCATCATGAACGCCCAACGCGCCACGATCGAACAGCTTCACAGCTACATCGCGGGCGGTTATCCGGGCTGACGGGAGCAATCAACGCGCCTGACCTCGTCGGGCCTCGTCCGAGCGACCGGTTGGGGTGGGATTTGCCCTCGCGGCGCGGAGGGGATCGTTGTCGGGAGCGGCCCGTTCCGACGGCGTCTCACGCTGATTTCCTGTGATCGCAGCCCATCCACTGGAATCATCGAGCACCCGAAAATCTTCGGTGCGTTCCGGGGCTGACCTCCTTGATGCGCCCTGACGCGATTCTCGGACCCAGAGCCGGGCATGGACGGGATCCGGGGGATCGGGTATCACCATCCCATGCTCGATTTCCTGGCTGAGTCCCCCCATGACCGGGCCCGGTTGTGTGGTCCCGGTCATTCGCGGCGCGAATTCCTTCAGATCGGGGTCCTTTCGGCGCTCGGATTGTCCCTTCCCCAATACCTGCGCGCGGATCAATCCGGGCTTGTCCGAGCCGGACACGATCAACGGGCCTGCATCATGATCTTCAATCTCGGAGGTCCGAGCCACATCGATCTTTGGGACATGAAGCCCGATGCGCCGAGCGAGATCCGGGGTCCGTTCAAACCGATCCGAACCCGGAGCGATGCGTTCGAAATCTCGGAACTCCTGCCGCTCCACGCGAAGATCGCGGACAAATTCTCGCTCGTGCGATCCTGCCACCACGACGGTGCCGCGGTCCATGACGCCGGTTGGCAGATGATGCAGACGGGGCGGCGGTTCACGGGGGGCATTTCCACGCCGCACGCGGGTTCGGTTGTCTCGTATCGGATGGGGCGCAAGTCGGACCTGCCGCCCTTCATCGTCCTACCACAGTTGATGGGTAGGGGTGGGGGCAACCTGCCCAACGGCCAGGCGGGGGGGTTCCTGGGCAAGGCGCATGATCCGTTCGCCCTGATGGCGGATCCGTCCCAGCCGGATTTCCGGGTCCCGGATCTTCTGCCCCCCGATCAGATCGGCGCGACGCGCCTCGACCGGCGCCGTCGAATGCGGGAGGTCGTCGACCAGACCGTGAAGGAATTCGAGGCCAGCGAGGACGCGCGGTTGCTGGACGAGAACTTCCACGCGGCGTTTCGACTGATGACGAGCGAGGCGGCCCGCGCGGCGTTCGATCTTTCCAAGGAAACGGACTCGGTCCGGGATCGGTACGGGCGGAACCGGTTCGGTCAATGCTGCCTGCTGGCTCGTCGCCTGGTGGAGAACGGGGTCCGTTTCGTGACGATCAACACCTTCCTGACCGTGTTCG
Source organism: Limisphaerales bacterium (assembly GCA_050250555.1). Taxonomy (GTDB): domain Bacteria; phylum Verrucomicrobiota; class Verrucomicrobiia; order Limisphaerales; family CAIMTB01; genus CAIMTB01. The sequence goes on along the minus strand of JBFWOK010000079.1, from coordinate 21,756 downwards.
ACGAGATCACATGGGACATTCACGGATCGAAGCCGTTCACGTCGATCGAGGGCATGAAGGACATCGTGTGCCCGATGTACGACCAGGCTTACAGCGCGTTGATCGAGGACCTCGACCAGCGTGGGATGCTGAAGGACACCCTGGTGGCCAACCTTTCGGAGTTCGGGAGGACGCCCAAGGTCAACCCGGCGGGAGGGCGGGATCATTGGCCGCAGTGCTTCTCGGCGTACTTCGCCGGAGGCGGTGTGAAGGGGGGGCGAGTGGTGGGCGCCAGCGATCCGATCGGCGGATTCCCGGCCGAGCGGCCGGTGGGTCCCGGGGACATTGTCGCCACGGTTTTCCACAGTCTGGGTCTCGATCCCGCGTCGCACCTCCCCGGGCCGGGCGGGCGCCCGTTCCCTCTCACCGACCTCGGCACCGAACCGATCCGCGAACTATTCTCATGAAAACCACTTTCCGGATCCGGCCTTGGGCGTGGCTGGGGTGGGTTCTGGCCGCGTTGGGATGGCCTTCCGCGCCGGGGGCGACCGACGCGGTGCCTTCGTTCCGGCACGACGTGCTCCCCGTGCTGTCCCAGTCGGGGTGCAACAGCGGCGGGTGCCACGGGGCCCTGGCCGGCAAGGGCGGCTTCAAGCTTTCGCTCTTCGGGTACAATCCCGACGCAGATCATTTCGCCATCACGCGCGAACTGAGGGGGCGACGAGTCGAAACAACCGACCCGGGACGCAGCCTTTTTCTGACCAAACCCACCGCGGCCCTGAAGCATCGGGGTGGCAAACGATTCGATGTCGACTCCGAGGAGTACCGCATCCTGGCCGATTGGATCACCGCCGGATGTCCGCCGCCGCTGGACTCCGATCCCGAGTTGACGTCGCTCGACGTGACGCCGTCGCAGACCCAGCGGCATCCGGGACAATCGGTCCGCCTGACGGTGAACGCCCGTTTCAGCGACGGCACCCTGCGGGACGTCACGCGTTGGGCGAAGTTCACCTCGACGGACGAGACGGTCGCGTCGGTGGCCCGCGACGGCGAGGTGCGGGTGATCGGATCGGGCGAGGGCGCGGTCACGGCCTGGTTTTCCTCCCGGATCGCCATCGCCCGGATCACCGCTCCGTATTCCAACCAGGTTCCCGCGGAGGTTTACGCGAAGGAACCCCGGGCCGGCATCCTCGACGAACTCGTGCTCGAGAAGCTGCGGGAGCTGAATCTGCGCCCCTCTCCACCGGCCGATGACGCGACGTGGATCCGGAGGGCGTTCCTCGACACGATCGGCAAGCTTCCGACGCCGGCCGAGGTGCGCGCCTTCGTTCGCGACGCCTCGCCCGGCAAGCACGAGCGCCTGGCCGATCACCTCCTGAACCGTCCGGAGTTCATCGACTATTGGACCTACAAGTGGTCCGACCTTCTCCTCATCACGGGCTCCAAGCTCAGGCCGGCGGCGGTCGAGGCCTACTACCAGTGGGTTCGCGACCGGGTCGCGGCGAACACCCCGTGGGACGAGCTTGCCCGCGACCTCGTGACCGCGCGCGGATCGTCCGTCGACGAAGGGGCCAGCAATTTCTACGCGATCCATCAGGACCCCGAGTCCATGGCGGAGAACGTCAGCCAGGCCTTCCTCTCGCTGTCGATCAATTGCGCGAAGTGCCACAACCATCCGCTCGAAAAATGGACCAACGATCAGTACTACGCGTTCGCCAACCTCTTCGCCCGGGTCCGCGCGAAAGGTTGGGGCGGTGACGCGCGGAACGGGGACGGACTCCGGACCCTGTATGTCGAGCCGGCCGGGGATCTCATCCAGCCGCGAACCGGGAAGCCGCAGCCACCGGCGCCGCTGGATGCGCCCCCAATCCCGGCCGACGACTCCGGCGACCGACGCGAGGTCCTCGCCAAATGGCTGACCTCGACCGAGAACCCCTACTTCACCCGCGCCATCGTCAACAGGGTCTGGGCCAACTTCCTCGGGGTCGGCCTCGTGGAGAGCGTCGACGACCTGCGCGCCTCGAATCCGGCCAGCAATGAAAAACTCCTGGCCGCCCTTGAACGGCAATTGATCGCGGACCGGTACGATCTGAAGACCCTCATGCGGTCGATCCTGGTCTCGCACACCTACCGTCGATCGAGCGAACCGTTGCCGGAGAACCAGGACGAACGCCGTTACTACTCGCGGTACTATCCGCGACGGCTCATGGCCGAGGTCCTCAACGATGCGATCGCCGACATCACCGGCATCCCCGACAGCTTCACCGAGATCGCGCTGAACGACGGTTCGACGGAGAAAACCGGCGCGTACACGAACGACACGCGGGCCCTCCAGCTCAAGGACGCGGCGGTGAAGTCCTATTTCCTCAAGTCCTTCGGTCGGAATCAGCGCGAGATCACGTGCGAATGCGAGCGATCCAATCAGCCCAGCCTGATCCAGGTGCTCCACCTTTCGAACGGTTCGACGATCAACGAAAAGCTTGCCGCCCCGTCTAGCCGCGTCACCCGGGTGCTCGCGACGAATCCGACGCCCGCGGGGTTCGTCGAGGAAGCCTGGATGCTCTGTCTCAGCCGTCCGCCGACCCCGGCCGAACGCGGGAAGTTCGAGACGTGGATTTCGGAAGCTTCACCGGGCGAGAGACGCGAAGTGGCCGAGGACATCTATTGGTCCCTACTCACGACCCGGGAGTTCCTCTTCCAGCACTGACCCTCACCGGATCCCGTCGCCATGCGCCATTTCCTGTTTTTGTTGATAGCCTTCGCCCTCGTGGCCTGGACCGGAACCGACGCGCGCGCGGCCGACGGGAGTCCTGTCCAGTACGCCCGGGACATCGCGCCGATCCTTCGGGCCTACTGCGCGGGGTGCCATGACGACGCCGGTCGCGAAGGACGTCTGTCCGTCGAGACGTTCGCGCAATTGCGAAAGGGCGGGGAGGATCACGGCGACCCGATTCAGCCCGGGAAACCGGACGAATCCTTCCTGGTGCGCGCCGTCGAAGGCACGGCTCGGCCGAAGATGCCGCCGAAGGACGAACCGCAAGTCCCGGACTCGGAGCTTGCGACGCTCCGACGGTGGATCGCGGAAGGCGCCCCCGGACCCGAGCGTGACGTTTCGATCCTGCGCGAGTTGGTGACTCCGGGAGTCAAGGCCGCCTCTGGCAGGGCGCCCTATTCCGCGGCCGCCTATTCGCGGGATGGCAGGAGCTTGGCGCTTGCGAAGTCGGGTGGGTTCGAGCTTTGGGACACGACGCACCAATCCTTGCGCGCGAGCGTTTCGGACCTTCCCGGGAAGGTGACCGCGATCCATTTCTCCCCCGACGGTTCGCACGTCGTTGTCGCCACCGGAATCACGGGGCTCCGGGGGGTCGCCCAGTTGTTCGAAGTCTCCACGGGTGGCCGGATCCGCGAATTCGGAGAGCACTCGGACCTGCTCTACGACGCCGAGTTTTCGCCGGACGGAATCCTGCTCGCCACGGCGGGATACGATCGGAGCATCCGCCTCTGGAACGTGGCGGATGGCGCGCTGATCCGGACCATCGACGTGCACAAGGGCGCGATCTTCGATCTCGCGTGGCATCCCGACGGCAAGGTCCTCGCGTCGGCGAGCGCGGACGAGACGGTGAAACTCTGGCGGATCGCGGACGGGGCGCGCCTGGACACGCTGAACCAGGCCCAAGGGGAATTGATGGCGGTGGAGTTCACGCCGGACGGGCGGCACATCGTCGCCGCGGGGTCCGACAAGCGGATTCATCTCTGGCGTTTTGTCTCGCGCGATTCGCCGGACCTGAACCCGGTGGTCCACTCCCGGTTCGCCCACGAGAACGGGATCCATTCCATCGCGCTGAGCTCAGACGGGCGGTTCCTGCTTTCGAGCGCGAACGATCGTTCCTTGAAACTCTGGAGCCTCCCGGACCTCGAACTTCTCCACGCGTACCCGGAACAATCCGAGATCGCGGGGGCCGTGGTGGGTGTGCCGGGAAGGAATCGGTTCCTGATCGCCCGATGGGACGGCACCACGGAGTCGGTGGTCGCGCGCTTGCCCGGGACCGAGTCGGAGGATGGGACCGGGGGGAAGCCGGCTGGAGATTCCGCGCTCGAAGTGCCAGCTCAGGAATCCGTGGCGCTGGCATCGGGCGCGCGCGCTGCCGAGGCGCCGTCCGAAGGTGCGGCGACGTCGGACGTGGAACCGACGGCGGTTTCCGAAGAGGTCGAACCCAACGACACGCCGGGGTCGGCGTTGCGGGTCGGCGTGCCGGCGAGTGTGAAGGGGAGCATCGGGCGTCCCGGGGATTCGGACTGCTACCGATTCTTCGCGGAGCCGGAAGTTCCCGTTCTTCTCGAGATCAACGCGGCGCGGTCGAAGTCCCGGATGGATTCAAGGATTGAAATCCTGCACCTGGACGGAAGCCCGGTGGAACAAGTCGTTTTGCAGGCGACGAGGGATTCCTGGTTCACGTTCCGGGGCAAGGACTCGGAGTCGCCCGACGATTTCCGGCTCCACAACTGGGCGGAGATGGAACTCAACGAATACCTCTACGCCAACGGCGAAGTCGTTCGTCTGTGGCTTTATCCGCGCGGTCCCGACTCCGGTTTCAAGGTGTATCCAGGGGAGGGCCGCCGGGAGACCTGGTTCGGCACGACCGCGCTGACGCACGCGCTCGGGGAGCCCGCCTACGTGGTCACGCCTTTCCCGGCCGGATCCGATCCGACGCCGAACGGCCTTCCCGTCTACCGCCTCAACTACGTGAACGACGATGATCCCAGTCGCCAGCGCGGGACGGATTCCCTGCTGATCTTCTCCGCACCCACGCGGGGGGAGTACCTGGCCCGGGTCACCGACGTCCGCGGCTTCGGCGGCGCGGAGGGATATTCCTACACGATCGCGATCCGGCCGCCCCGGCCCGATTTCAAGGTCACGATGTCGGGAACGGGCATGAAGGTCAGTCCGGGCAGCGGACGTGAAATCCTGTTCAGGGCGGAACGCTTCGAAGGGTTCGACGGTCCCATCCGAATCGACGTCGCGTCCCTGCCGAAGGGCTTCGCCGTCAGCAGTCCGATCGAGATCGAGGCCGGCCAGAAGACCGCCGTGGGTGTGATCCATGCCGATTCCGACGCGATCGCGCCGGATGAGGCGGCCGACAAGGCGGTGCGGGTGACCGCGATCGCGACTGTGTCGGGACGATCGATCCGTCATGAACTGGGCGACCTGGGGGACATTCAGTTGGGCGCGCCACCCAAGGTGACGGTCGAAATTCTGCCGTCCTCGGATCGTTCCGCGGTCCGGGAAGTTCCGGGTCAGCCCCTCGAATTCTCGCTGCGCCCCGGCGAGACCATCACCGCCCGGGTGAAGGCGGTCCGCCATGATTTCACCGGTCGAATCGAACTCGGCAACGAGGATTCGGGTCGGAACCTTCCCCACGGCGTCTACGTCGACAACATCGGGCTCAACGGGCTTCTGATCGTCGAAGGACAGACCGAGCGGGAGTTCTTTATCACCGCGTCCAGGATCGCCAGCCCCGGCGTTCGCATGTTCCACCTGCGCGCGCGAGCCGACGACGGTCAGGCGTCGCGTCCGGTTCGCCTCCGAGTGCTGCCTCCGGATGGGCTCGCGTCGGCTTCAGTGTCGGCGCTTCCGCCGCTACCGACACCGTCCTCGACCTCCGCTTCCGCCTCCGACGCGCAGCCCTGACGGCGGGGTTCGAGATCCGGTCCGGTGGCCCTTCTCAGATGGAGTAGGACGAAAAGCCGCCGTCCACGGGGACGACGACGCCCGTGACAAAACGGGATGCGTCGGAGAGGAGCCAGACCACGGTTCCGAGGAGGTCTTCCGGGTTCCCGTACCGACCCATGGGCGTGTGGGCGATCACCTGACGAGCGCGAGGGAGCAGTTCGCCGGTTTTGGGATCGAGGTGGAGGAAGCGCAGCTGTTCGGTCAGGAAGAAGCCGGGGGCGAGGGCGTTGACGCGGACGCCGGTGTGGGCGAAGTGAACCGCCAACCAGCGCGTGAAATTCGCGACGGCGGCTTTGGCCGCCGAATACGCCGCCACCTTCGTCAGCGGGGTCAAAGCGCTCATGGACGAGATGTTCACGATGGCCCCGGATTTCCGCTCGACCATTCCGCGGGCGAATGCGCGGCACACGAGGAAGGTTCCCAGGAAATTGAGGTCGAACACCTGCCGAAACCCCGCGGGATCGAGATCGAAGAACGAAGGGCCTTTGGCGGCCTGGATTTCGGCGTCGAGAACGGGGTGGAACGGCTCTCCGGTGCTGCCTCGCGGATCGTTGCCGCCGGCGCCGTTGATGAGCAGATCCGGGGGCGCCCAATGGCGGCACACCGACTGATAGCAGTCCTCCACGTCGGAGGGGTGGGTGACGTCGCACCTCAGGGCCAGGGCTTCGCCTCCGGTCATGCGAATGGACTCAGCGCGGGCCTCCGCCTTTTCGAGGACGAGATCGAGGACCGCCACGCGGACGCCCATGCCGCCGAGTGCCTGGGCCATCAGACCGCAGAGTTCACCTCCGGCGCCCGTGATCGCGGCAACGCGGCCGCGCAGATCGAAGGACTTCAACACGTCGACGACCGGAGGCGCTTCACTTGCGGACATGGCGGAAATCTCGCGAAACGCGGCCGACGAAGCCACCTCGGAGACGACCGTTGTTCTCTTGGAGGACAACCACGGATCACACGGATCACACGGAAATGGGACTGAGGGATTGAGGATCAAGCCGGAGACACTGCGGGGGCTTCCTGGAATCCGGTACCCGCGATCGATTGGGTCGTTCCCGATCGCATCTGATTGGTTCCGTGTGATCCGTGTGATCCGTGGTTGTCGTCCTTTACGGTCTTTCCTTGGAAGGGGGCGGTGGCTCATGATGCGGGGCTGCGACATGGCTGATCCGCGGCTCGAAGAACTCAGGACGTTGCTTCCGGGGTGCCTGCTTCACGATTGGGTGAGGCTGGGGGCCCGGGCTGCCCGCGTCGCGCGCGACCCGCACCATGCGGCGCGGCACGGCGCCGTTCTGGATCGGATCCTGGAGCGCGCGCGCGCGTCCGTCGCGTTGCGCGCGTGGCGGGCCGAGAACGTGCCTATCGTCGACTATCCGCCGGAACTGCCGATCACGGCGCGCAAGGACGACATCGTCGCCGCGATTCGTTCGAACCAGGTCATCGTCCTGGCGGGCGAGACGGGTTCGGGAAAGACCACGCAGATTCCGAAGATGTGCCTCGAAGCGGGATTGGGGATCGAGGCGAAGATCGGATGCACGCAGCCGCGGCGGGTGGCGGCGCAGTCGATATCGAGGAGGATCGCGGAGGAACTCCGCGTCGAATGGGGGCGCGAAGTGGGGTGCAAGGTCCGGTTCGATGATCGTTCGAGCCCTGAGACCTTCATCAAACTGATGACGGACGGCATTCTTCTGGCTGAGACCCAGGGCGACCCGGACCTGTCGGAGTACAACGCCCTGATCCTCGACGAGGCCCACGAGCGGAGCCTCAACATTGACTTCCTGTTGGGCCACCTGAAGGGGCTCCTGGCTCGAAGGCGGGATCTGAAGCTCATCGTCACCTCGGCGACGATCAACACGGAGGCGTTCTCACGCGCCTTCGACGACGCTCCGGTGCTGGAGGTTTCCGGTCGGCTCTACCCGGTGGAAGTCCGGTACCGGCCGCTGGACGCCGAGAGCGAGGAACGGGGGGACCTGACCTTCATCGACGCGGCGGTGCGCGCCGCGGAGGAGGCGATCCTGGAGCCCGGGGCGGGGGATGTGCTGATCTTCCTGCCGGGCGAACGGGACATCCGGGAAGCGAGCGATCAGCTGGAGTCGCGACTGGGGCGCGAGGTGGACGTGATTCCCCTGTTCGGGCGGCTGAGTTCGGGGGACCAGCAACGGGCGTTCACGGCGGGAACGCGGCCGAAAGTGGTGGTGGCCACGAACATCGCCGAAACGTCGCTCACCATTCCCGGAATCCGGTATGTGATCGATTCGGGGCTGGCCCGCGTGAGCCGATACACGGCCAGGACCCGGACGAAGCGGCTGCCGGTCGAACCCGTTTCCCAGAGCAGCGCGAACCAGCGCAAAGGCCGTGCCGGACGGGTGCGCGACGGAATCTGCATCCGATTGTTTTCCGAGGAGGATTTCGAAGGGCGACCGGCGGAGACCCAGCCGGAGATCCAGCGGGCCAACCTGGCGGAGGTGATCCTGCGCATGAAGGCGTTCCACCTGGGCGACATCGAAACCTTTCCGTTCCTGGATCCGCCCACACCCGCCGCCATCCGGGCGGGCTACACCCTTCTTCATGAACTGGGAGCCCTGGACGATCGCCGCGAACTGACGCCGCTCGGAAACGATCTCGCGCGCCTGCCGATCGATCCGATCCTCGGTCGGATGCTCCTGCAGTCGCAGCGCGTGCATGCCACGCGGGAACTGCTGATCATCGCCGCCGGTCTGAGCATCCAGGATCCGAGGGAGCGGCCCCTCGACCAGCGGGAGGCGGCGGATGCCGCCCATCGGAAGTTTGTCGATGCGCGCTCCGACTTCCTGACGCTTCTCAACCTGTGGAACGCGGTTCACGACCTTTGGGAGGATCTTCGGACCCAGAACCAGCGGCGGCGATTCTGCCGCACCCACTTTCTCTCCTACACGAGGATGCGCGAGTGGCAGGACCTGCACGCCCAATTGCACGGAGCCCTGGAAGACGTGGCGACCGTGCGGTTGAACGAAAGCAGCGCGGACTACGGGGCCATCCACCGTTCGATCCTGGCCGGCCTCCTGGGTCACGTCGGACAAAGGAAGGAACGCAATCTCTATCGCACGGGCGGTAATCGCGAACTCCAGGTTTTTCCGGGATCCGCGCTCCACGAACGGGGCCAGCCGCCACCGCGCAAGGGGACGCCCGGCGGACGCCAGGAGCCCAAGCCTCGACCCTCCTCCCAACCCGGATGGATGATGGCCGGTGAAATTGTCGAGACGTCCCAACTCTTCGCGCGAACGCTGGCCGGGATCGAACCGCAGTGGATCGTCGATCTCGCGCCCCACCTCTGCAAGGTGTCGCACCGGGCGCCGCACTGGAGCGCGTCTGCGGGGCGGGTTCTTATCGATGAGATCTTCACGCTGCACGGACTGGAGGTGATGCGGCGCAAGGTGGCCTACGGGAATCTCGATCCCGCCGAAGCCACGGCGATCTTCATCCGCTCCGCGCTGATCGAGGAGGCCCTTCTTCCCGGGATGGGTGCTTCCGTCCGTGAGGACGATGACGATCCCACCGACGCGACCGGACGCGGACCGGGAGTCTCGCGGACCCTGCGTTCGGCTTCCCGAACCGTCGCCGAGATCCCGCCCCAATACCGCTTCCTCGAACACAACCGGAAGGTTCGGCAGAAGCTCGAGGATTGGCAGACGCGGCTTCGCAGGAACGACCTCGGGAATCTCGAGGAGGCGCTCGCGCGGTTCTATTCGGACCGCCTTCGCGGTGTGGCGTCGGTGGACGAACTGAATCGCCATCTCCGGGAGACCGGCGGTCCGGAAGCCTTGTGTGTCCGGGAGGAGGACCTTGGCGGCGGACGGGCCGCGGAGTTCGACGCCGAGACCTTTCCCGAGGCGGTCCACGTCGGAGGACAGGCGGTGCCGTTGTCCTACGCCTACGCGCCTGGTGAGGAATGGGACGGAGTGACCATTCGGCTTCCCATGGATGTGGCGAGGACGGTGGCGGCTTCCCGGGTCGAGTGGGCCATCCCGAGTTTGAGGTCCGAACTCGTCCTGGAACTGCTCGGATCACTTCCCAAGACCCACCGACGCCAGCTTCAACCGTTCGCTCCCAAGGTGGAGGCCATCGTCCGCGAACTCGAACCGGAAGGGCCCACGCTGGCCCACGATCTCAGCCGGTTTCTCAGGGACCATTTCGGTGTCCAGGTCCCGGTGACCGACTGGCGCCCGGAGAGCCTTCCAAGTCATCTGCGGCCCCGGGTCGAGGTGCTTGGCAACGATCGGAAAGCGCTGGCGAGCGGCCGGGATCTCGCCCAGGTGCGAGCCGCCCTGGCCGCGGTGAAGGCGCCGGCGTTGGATGACTCCGCCGCGTGGCGCCGCGCAGCGCGGCAATGGGAACGCCCGGCGCTTGGCTCATGGAGCTTTGAGGACCTTCCGGAACGTGTGGACGTCGGCACGGTGGAGGGCCTGCCGGTCGTCGCCTGGCCGGGTCTGAAGGTCGAGGAAGGCCAGGTGAGCGTCCGCCTGTTCCGATCGTCGGATGCCTCGCGCCTCGCGAGCCTCGAAGGTCTGCGTCGGTTGGTGGAACTCGCGGTGGGAAGGGACTTCGGCTGGCTGGAACGCGATCTTCGAGGTCTTCAGAAATTCGCGTCGGCGTACGCGCCCCTGGGGCCCGTGGATGAACTGGTGGAATCGGCCTTCGGTTTGGCCAGGCGCCATGTGCTCCCGGTGGAGGCGCTTCCCTCGCTGCGAAAGGCGTTGTTCGAACGCGAAGTCGAACGGACGCGGTCGAGGTTGCCGGGCATCGCGCAGCAGGTCATCGATCGCATTGGCGCGGTCCTCGTGCTCCGGCAGCAGCTTCAGCAGCGCTTGGGCGTGGTTTCGGCTCCTGTTCCGGCCGCCAAACCGCCGGCGAGGAAGTCACTGACCGACTTCTCCCAATTGACCGCCTTGATCGCGGCGAATCCGGAACCGGCGGTTCCGGCAGCCCAGGGCACGTTGGCGGCCGAACTGGCGGCGCTGGTTCCCCGGCTATTCCCGGATGGACTGAGCTTCGATCGGTTGCCGCACCTGGCGCGGTACCTCCGGGCGTTGCAGGTCCGCGCCGAGCGCGCCGCGCTCAATCCGGCGAAGGATCGCGAACGGGCCGCGTTGCTGGTTCCCTATCTCGCGGCGCTGGCCCGGGTCCGAGCGGCCCGGGTCCTGTCGGCGGAATTGCGGCCGGTGGCGGAGGAGTTCCGGTGGATGATCGAGGAGTACAAGGTTTCGGTGTTCGCGCAGGAAGTGGGTACCGCGGTTCCGGTTTCCCCGAAGCGATTGGATGCGCTGTGGGAGAAGCTGCGGATGGAATGTCCGTAGCGCCGTGGGTAACCATGGGACGGGTCTTTGTCATTTCGCCTCGATTTTGATACCCGCCCTCGTATTTGATCCGCTCCAAGCTTCCCTCGAACGACGTGGGGGGAATAAAAGTGAGGCTCCTGCGATGATTCAGTACTGGGATGACGCCATGGTTTCCTTCGTGGACAGGCTCCGGATGTTCGTTCGCGGGGGCGACAGCTCAAAACCGGAACGCCCAAACGGTGATGGGCTCCGGGAATGGCTGCGAGGCTGCCCAATCCCGACAGTCGAACAAACGGAAGCCTATGCCGACCGAATCCCTATGGCGCACAGTTGGTATAAACATCTTCCACTGTTCCCGCCCGGCGCGCGATTCGTGTTCTTACTCAACCCGGAGGCGGGACGGATGGAAAAGCGTACCTCGGGCCGGAAGGTATATGAGGATGACGAGACAACAGGAGAACTGCGAAATAGATTCGGCATTTGGAACTATCTTGTCGACTTCGATAGCATGCCGAAGGGCGAAGCGACCGAAGTTCCCGCGGAACTGGATGCTTCTTCCGATCCTCCCGGCTGTTTGCCAACCGCGTGTTTTGCTCATTTCACGGCTTTCCTGCGACCTTCGTACACACTCTTGGCCGTCTGTAACCGGCGACTTCCCTGGCAATTGCCCGCCTTCGAGGCTTGGACTCGACAGAATCCGGGTCATTCCGATGCGATACGCTACGAACCTTTCCGAAAGGTGGCGGAGCAGATTGTCAGTGACCCAAACGGCGGCTGGAGAAAATTATCGGGCTTCGCCGAGGAAGAAGGACGTTTTCAACGGGCCCACCTGACGAAGTCGCTACTCTCTGCCCGTGAGGCGTGGATTCATTTCTTGAGAACGGATTGAACGATGGATGGCGGCACCGGACAGGAGACTACAAAGGGACGGGTAATCAGCAATACGTCCTACACCCGCAACTCGCTTGTCAATAGGGCCATCCGTTCGGTTGGCTGATGGCATTCGCAGGAGTTCCCCGACGAAAGGACGGGACCATCCGACGAACCCTTCTCATATGGAGTGCCGGCGCTCGGCGCCGCTGTGGTGGGCCTCGCTAGCTCCGCGGCGATCCAAAGCGGCGCCGAGCGCCGCACTCTCAAAAGGAACCGATTCAAGTTCCCGAAGCGGGATTCGCGAATCGCGCGGGCTACCCCGGATCCTCGGCCTGTTCCCAGGCCGTCGGTCGCACCAAGGCTTCTACGGCCCGGGCGATGCGGTCCGCGGGCCGCACTGGGCTTCGTGACGAAGGGCGTGGTCGATCAGGACAAGCGCCGTCATGGCTTCGACCATGGGGACCGCGCGCGGAAGGACGCACGGATCGTGGCGTCCGCGCCCTTTCAGCGTGGTGTTGGCGAACGTGACGTCGACGGTGTCCTGCTCGTGCATGACGGTGGCCACGGGCTTGAAGGCGACGCGGAAGTGGATGGTTTCCCCGTTGCTGATGCCTCCCTGGATACCGCCGGAACGGTTGGTGACCGTGCGGACCCGACCGTCCACGTTCCTAAAGGCGTCGTTGTGTTGGCGGCCGGTCAAGAGAACACCGGCGAAACCGCTGCCGACGTCGAAGCCCTTCGATGCGGGGAGACTGAGCATCGCCTTGGCCAGGTCGGCTTCCAAGCGGTCGAACACTGGATCGCCCCACCCCACGGGAACGCCGCGCGCCACGCCAAGAATGATGCCGCCGACACTGTCGCCCTCGGCGCGCCGAAGTTCGATGCGTTCGATCATTTTCGCGGCGGCCTCCGGGTCCGGGCATCGCGCGATATTCGCCTCGACGTGGGACGCCTGGAGGGTTTCGGGATCGACGGATGCGGTGAGTTCCTGGACCTGGGTGACGCAGGCGAGGATTTCGATGCCCCAACGTTGTCGGAGGATCTTCCGGGCGATCGCGCCCGCGGCGACGCGGCCGATGGTCTCGCGCGCGCTGGTGCGGCCTCCACCCGGCCAGGCGCGGGTTCCGTATTTCGCCTGGTAGGTGTAGTCGGCGTGGGACGGCCGGAATTTGGTGGCCATCTCGGAGTACGCCTCCGAGCGGAAGTCCTCGTTCTTGACCCACATGGAGATGGGTGTGCCGAGCGTCTGGCCTTCGAAAACACCGCTCAGGATCCGGACGGTATCGGTCTCCTTCCGGGGTGTCGTGATGGTGGATTGGCCCGGGCGCCGCCGGTCGAGGTCCGGCTGGATGTCGGCCTCGGAGAGGGGAAGACGCGGGGGGCAGCCGTCGACGACGACCCCGACGCCCCCGCCGTGGGATTCGCCCCACGTGGTGATCCGAAAAAGCTGCCCGAACGAATTACCCATCGCGGGAGAGGCTGCCGGAAGGGAGGGGTGGGGTCAAACCGCGGCCGGATCGAGGTGAACCAGGAGCGCCTGCAACGCGTGGGACCGGTGGCTGATGCGGTTCTTGATGTCGTCGCCGAGTTGGGCGAGTGACTCGGTGAACCCCTCGGGAATGAACAGGGGATCGTAGCCGAAGCCGTGGGATCCCCTGGGAACGAATGCCATGCGCCCTTCGCAGGCGCCGGAGAAGAACCGGGTGTCTCGAACAACGTCCGGCACGGAGGCGGATTCCGGCGTTGGATTCGAGGGTGGAATCCCCGGGGCGCGATCCACCGCGCCGACCCGGGTCAGCGCGAGGACGCATCGGAACCGGGCCGTGCGCCGGTCCTCTGGGGTGTCGGCGAGGAGGCGGAGCAGTTTTGCGTTGTTGGCGCCGTCGGGGGCGTTGCCGTCGAGGGCGAACTCGGGAGAAGCGAAGCGTGCGGATTGGACTCCGGGCGCCCCGTCCAGGGCATCGACCTCCAATCCGGAATCGTCGGCGAGCACGAACCACGGCGCGAGCGGGGCGGCGGATTCGGGAACGTTGTGGAGCAGCCAATGGGCGAGGGACTCCGACTTCAGGCGGGCATTCTCCTCGAAGGTGGCCCCCGTTTCGGCGGCTTCCGGCGACGAGGGAAAATCCCGCGGTGTGCGGTACTCGAAGCGATCCCCGAGCAGAGCTCGGATTTCCCCGACCTTGTGGGCGTTCCGGGTGGCGATGACGAGGCGGGGAGTCACTTCACTTCACTTCACTTCCACGGGATTCGGAACGACGCGAACAGGCCGTGCGCGGTGTAGTCGGCGGCTCCGCCCAGGGTGGGTTCGGAGTACTCGAAGAACCCGTATTCGAGTCGGAGGAGGCGATTGTGTTTCATGCGGCGGGCGACGCCGAAGGTCATGGCGTGGCGGGTGTATTCCAGGCCGATCGGGAGGCCGGAGGCGACATTGTCCTGTGAGTAATCCGCGGTGTTGAAGAGGTACGTGCCGAGCAGGTCGGTTTTTTCGTCGACGATGAACGTGGCCGTCGTGAGTAGCGTCCAGGAGTCGCCCTCGTAGGGAACGGATTCCGCGCCATTGTTCGCGCTGGAACGGGTGCGGCTGGTGGTCCAGCCGACGGTGGGGGAGAGGAGGAATCGCGACCACGGTGTGAACACGAAGCCGGCGCTGACGGTCTGGGCGTCGTATTCGCCCGCCTCGACGGTTCCGCCGGGGTAGGGGGCGGGCGGGACGAAAAGATCGGGTTCCTCCCAGCCATCGGTGGTGGTCGTGAAGTCGGTGCCGCTGATGGAGTACTTCAGCGTCGTCTTCAGCCATCGAAGGGGCTGGAGGACCAGGCGCGCTTCGATCTCGTCGGTCTGGGTGTCGCGACTCCGAATGAACGCGGGGTAGCCGATTCCGCGGTTGGGCGAGAACAGGGCGACGTCCTGAAGATGATCGTAATCATTGGAGCGGTCCCTGCGGCGGGCCTTGGCCTGGAACGACACGGAACGCCAGGGTGAGACCGTGAAACCGGCCTCGTAATCCTTGGTGTCGCCTTCCGCGTCGGTGTCGCGCAGGAACGTCTGGGTGGTATCGGAGAGGCCCTCTTCGAAGTGCGAATAGGTCTCCTGTTGAAACCGCGTTTCCGCGAAGAGAACGGTCAGCGGAATGCCCGAGTAGCGGAGCCCGAAGTTCTCGTCGGTGGCGGCGCGGTCGATGTTGGCGTCGTAGGCGGTGGGGGAGCCATACGTCTGGCCCGCCGCGAATCCCTCCTGGCGGGTCCACTCGGCCTGGAGGCCGACGTAGAAGAGGAGGTCCGACCAGGGCCCGAGCATCGTGTTGGCGTTCAGCACATGCGACCGCCGACGCAGGGTGAGGTCGTCGGAATTCATGTCGAGGCTCGGGGGCACCGTGGGGTCCGAGGGCGAGAAGCTGGTGACATCGAATCCTCCGGTGTCCTGCAGTTGCGAGTAGAGGTAACCGCCGGAGACGTAGAGCCAGTCCCGGATGCTGCGTTCCAGGCGAAGGACGTTCGCGCCGCGCCAGTAGTCCTGCCGATCCCGGACGGTCGTGCCGTAGTCGAACGCCGGTCCGGTGATCTCGTATTGGGTGCGGAGATTGTCCTGACCGTGCCACTCGAACTGGGCCTGATCGGAAAGGAGCAGCCCATCCCAGTCGTAACTGACATCGAAGGTGATGAGGTGGGTTGTCTCGTCGACCCGTTTCCGACCGGGAAAGATGTTCCGCGTGACGCCGTTGCCCGTGACACCGCCCCAGTTGAGGGTGGCCTCGGTCCCGTCCCTCAAATGGAGATCGTAGGCGAGGCGGAATTTGGGCCAGTCGGGGAGTTCGAGGCCGAATTCCGCGGTGGCGTGGCGGTGGCGCAGGACGAAGTCGTCGCCCCAGCGGGGGGCCGGGGTGCCGAAGGGAGCGTAATATCCGCCGGTGTCATCCTGGAACCTGCTGAACTCACGGTAGGCGAAACGAGCCCAACCGAGTTCATCGCGCCGGATCCGCACCTGGAAGCGGTAGTCGTCCGGACCGACCAGCGCGCGACCGTCCATCTCGACGTGGGTTCGCGGGTCGGTGTCGTACTTGACCGAAAACTCCGAGGCGCCACCGCCGAGCCCTTCCCGCGTCCAATTGTGTTCGCGAAAGCGCGCCGTGTTGCCATCGACGGAGATGAACTGAACGGCCGGGGTGAAGGTGAACGTGACCGACGGCGCGGCGGGGGTTTCGGACCAGGCGGCGCCCTGGTCGATCCAGGCTCGGAGGACGCCGATTTCGTCGGGGGTGAGCGGGTCTCCCTTGCCGGTCGGCGGCATTTCCATGTCCTCGACGAGGCCGGCGACGAAATGGATCAGGGGACTCCGGGCGCTGTCGCCGGCGATGATCGCGACTCCGCTATCGCCGCCGCGGAGGGCGGACTCCTGGTTGTCGAGGCGGAAACCGCTCTTGGGTTTCTCGGGTCCGTGGCAGCGGAGGCAGGCCTTTTCCAGGAGGGGGAGGACTTCGGTATTGAACGAGACGGGCCGCGAGGCGGGGGGCGGGAGTCGGGACGGATCGGGAGAGGGAGCGGGGGTGGCGGCGTGAACGGAGGGCAGGGTGGGAAAGACGGAGAGGGTCGAGACGGTCGCCGCGGCGAGCAGGGAGGCGACGGTGGTCCGGCTCGGGAAGGCGGTGGGTTCGGAATGGCGACGACGCGGGGGTGCCGGAGGAGCGGCGGGCGGCACGGCGGCGGGTGACGGGGCGCGGAGCGGATGGGCGTGGACGCGGGGAGGGTTCACGGCGGTCGCTCAATACAGCATTTTGGGATGGAAATTGGACCCATGGACGGCCGTGTGGCAGCCGGCGGACCAGCAGGAGCCGAGGGCGAGGAGGGCGCGGTGGTCGACTTTGCCGATCCAGATTTCACCGGGGGCCTGTTGGACCTGGGCGTGGCATTTGAGGCAGAGATTCGAGTCGCGCTCGGTGAGGAGCTTGGCGTGCATCGATCCGTGGGGGCTGTGACAGGTGATGCATCCTTCGCGGTTGGCCTCGTGTTCGAAGACGAACGCGCGGGCCTGTTCCCGATGGCAGGAGGCGCATTGCTCGTTCAACCGGGCCATGCCGAGTCCGCCGGACGGCTTGAAGATTTCGCGGCCGTGCGGGTCGTGGCACTGGACGCAGTTCATCTGGCCTTCGAACACCGGATGATGCTGGGGAAGGCGGAACTGCATCTGGACGTCGAGATGGCAGTTGAAACAGGCCTGGGGATCCTTGCGCGGGTTGAAGATCAGGCCGGCGCGGTCGCGTGGCGCGGAGGCGTGGAGGCTGCCCGGGCCGTGGCAGCTCTCGCAACTCGTGCCGCCCGGGAGGCTCCCGACTTCGACGCGGACGCGGAAGTGGACGTTGCCCTGGAACGACCGGGAATAGTTGGTGTGGCAGTAGTAGCACTGGTCGTTGCCGATCAGCGTGGCGCCCGGGATCTGCGGGGCGACGACGAGCTGACGGGGCACGGACGAGCAGGAGCTGAGGAGGCCGATGCCGATGGCTGCCAGGCCCAGGGCGAGCAGCGCCCCGCCAGTCGACCAACGTTTCCAGAATTCGGAGGTCACGGTGTTCGGATCAGATCCCGGTCCCGGGCCATGAGTCTTCGGTGATGAGATGGATTCGAGCGGTGGTTGGGCCTCCGGGAAATGACGTGGGTTTGTAGCGGCGTGGACCTCGTTGAGGCAAACCCATTCGACGGGGATTTCGGTCGGAAACGCCTGCCGTTACGTGGCGCCGATCACAGTTGATCCGTCGGTGTGAACGGCAAGCCGCGCTCGCCACCGAACGCTTCCCGCAACCGTTGATCGTTCGGACCGCTTTCCCGACGGATCACTTCGGGCGCCACACGCATCCCAGTGCGACGACGCTGTTGGCGACCCGCCAGCCAGTCCTCCCAGCGCATGGGTTTATCCATTGGAATCACGGGGATTCCTGACAGCGAGAGCTTGGGCTTGTTCATCAATCAACATCCCCGGAGAGATACGCCCCCTCGGTGTAGAACTCGATGGCGGAGCCTCCCACCACCACCAACTCCACGCCCCGATCCCGAAACACCGCGCAGCACAACGCGGCGACTTCGAGATTCCGGACTGTCGGATCCGCCTCGGCGCAAATTTCCCGCAGGGCTTTCTGGACCACTTCAGGCTCCACCCCGCGAGCTTGATGAATTCTCCGTCCGCGGACGAGCCCAACCTCGACCTTCCAAACCCGTTTTCCATGGCTGGTTCGTCTGGTTCCTGGGCAGCGAGGGTTTTCCAGTATTTGGACACGCGTTGAGACCATGAACCGGGTCCTTTGGAGTGCGGTGCTCCGCACCGCTTTGGAAGGGCTCGGAATGCTCGGGCGCTCCGCGTCGATCCAAAGCGGCGCCGAGCGCCGCACTCCATAGGGGGACGGTGCCTGGAGAGGGAAGTGGAATCGGGGTGACGTCGAAACCCACGGTTCCGGGCGGAGGCGGGCCGCATTCCCGAGGTCCAATCCCAACCGGGTTCACGGTCAGCCGAAGCGATTCCAGAGGCGCCGATAGGCCGCGATCCAGCCGGGGTAATTCGACGCGCGGGCCATGAGTTCGGCCTGAAGCCGTCGCCGGAGGTCGGGGGGAGTCGGCGATTTCGGGAATTCCCAGAGCAGGAGCGGCAGGCCGTGGAGCAGGCGTTCCCGCGGGTGTCGGGAACCCTGGGGGCCCGTCGGTGTGCGAAGGCCGAAGCTGCCAAAGTTCACGAGGCGATTTCGAAGGCCGGAGGTCTCTGGGCATTTGTTGGCCGGGCTGCGGGCGTATTCGCCCGCCGACGCGAACCGGCGGTTGAGGCGGCGGTTTTCCAGCCAGAGCCAGAGCGCGTGTCCGATCCGGGTGATTTCGGCGTGCTCCGCGACGAGGGAAGATCGCGAGTGGACGACCTGGGTGGGGTGCAATTGGGACGCGACGCCGATGGCATGAAGGCGCGCCAGTTCGGCGGGAACCAGTTCGGTCGAATCGGAAGCGGAAGCGGAAGCGGGAGTGGGATCGGGAGTGGGAGTGTCCGAATCGGGGGCGGAGAGCGGACCGACGAGGGATTCGAGGCGCCGCTGCCTCTCGACGCAGCTTCCGTGGTATTGGCCATGGGCGGCGAGGTAGGCTTGGCCGAAGGTCATGCGGGCGCGGGCGATATGACGCGCCACGAACTCGGCATCGGCTTGCGCGAACTGGGCGCGGGCGAGGCGTTCGGCGGCGAAAAGAAGACCTGTGCAGCCCTTCATGAGCCGACGGGTGGCCTCGTGGATCGGGATGCGGGAGGGATCGCGGTGATGGTCGCAACCCTGGAACAAGTCGTCGTCGCCGACAATCCAGCGGTGACCGTCGACGAGGTCGTGATAGTCGATCGTGATCGGACTGCGGCGGAGACGCGGCAACTGGAGGACTTGGAAGACGACGTCGAGGCCTGTCTTTGGGGCGAGCTTCCGGGCAAGGGCTTCGAGCGCGCGCCGGAATCGGTGTCCAGCGCCGGGACCGCCCCCGTGAATGAAGACCCAGACCTCGAATTCCCCGTGGGGCGCGTCGTCGGACAGGTCGGGTCCGCGGAGCACGGCGCCTTCGCCGCGTCCGTATCCGCCGCCGACGAGGATGGCGTGGAGGCGGCTCGGGGGGATCACGGTGCTGAGGCCGAGATGGATCTGGTCACAGACATCAGCGAGGTGGGACTCGAGCGCGTCGCTACCGTCGAGAGTGAAACGGGGGGGAGGTCCGGGAATCACGGGGTTGGGATGGGCGGTGGGGTGGGTGAGGCGGGCTGATGGACGACGTGATCTGACTGTTTTTGGAGTGGGAGGGCAATCGGACAAATGGGGATTGTCCGACGAATGGGGATCCCCGGATCCCCCAAGGAACATCGACCCCGCCGTTGAGTGCTTCATGGATGCGCGCCGGGCGCCGCCGCCGCGCCGTGTTTTTCCATTGCGACCGTTTTTCCTGCTGTGCAGGTTGCGGTCCCATTCTCAGGGACCACTCATGCACAGGCACCTCCGAATCGCATCTTCCGCATTGTTCTGCATGGTGATCGGCTTCCTTTGCCGGGCATCCGCAGCGGATCTTCGGATCACCTCGGCAATCCGGCATTCGGACGGCAGGTTTGAAGTCAGCTTCGCCTCGGAACCGGACCACTACTACCTCCTTCACCGGGGAGGTGAAGTCAGCTCGATCAATGCACCCGTGGCGGCGGTGCTGGGTGGGGAGGGAAACGCCACTCTCGAAGTCAACGCGACGGACCCGGGCGCGAGTTTTTATCGGATTGCGTCGGTGCCGATTTCGGAACCCCTCGACACCGACGGCGACGGCGTCGATGACGCCACGGAACTTCTCAACGGACTTGATCCATTGAGTGCGGGAGGTTCGATCTGGACGACCATTCGGGAGACCTCCCCATCCCGAGGTGAGCGCAATGTCGCCGTGACGCGCGAGACGATCCTTCGATTCTCGAGGCCATTGGCCCCGGCTTCGGTTCTTTCGTCGTCGAATTTTTTCGCCACGTTCGGGGAGCGCCGCCTGCTGTCGCGTGTCGAGCTTGGCACAGACCGACTGACGGCAACGCTATTCCACCTCGAACACCTTCCACCGAGTGCTCGTGTCGGCGTGACCTTCGATCCGAAGGATCTCGTCGACCAGGACGGCCGGGAGCTGGATGCGGACGGGGACTCAATGCCGGGGGGGATTCTGCGCTTCGAATTCGAGACATTGAGCACGACGGCCGTGCCGGGAACGATTGTCGTGGGGCATGTCCACGCGGCGGCCTTGGGTGGCGGCGATGACGGTTCGCCCACGAACCAGCCTTTGTCCGGGGTTGTGATCCAGGTCGATGGCGCCGAGGAAACGTTGCGGACCACCACGGATTCGCTGGGTTTTTTCCGGCTCGATCCCGCGCCGGCTGGAAACTTTTTTGTCACGGTGGATGGTCGGACCGCCTTGGGTAGTTCGTATCCGGAGGGTGGGTACTATCCCTTTGTCCGGAAGGCATGGTCGGCCTTGCCGGGGCACACCAACCTGGCCAATGGAACCGGGGAGGTATTCCTGCCTTACATCCGCGCGAACTCCCTCAAGGCCGTCAGCGCGGTCGAGGAAACGGTGATCGGGTTCCCCCCGGAGGTGCTCGCGGGGAATCCCGCCCTCGCGGGTGTGTCCCTCACCGTTCCCCCGAATGCTCTCTTCGGTGATGACGGGACTCGCGGCGGCCGCGTCGGCATCGCGCCGGTCCCGCCGGATCGCCTGCCGGAACCCCTGCCTCCCGGCCTTGATTTTCCCCTGGTGATCACCGTCCAGACGGATGGCCCGGCGAATTTCGATCGGCCCGTTCCCGTCCGCTTTCCCAACCTGCCGGATCCCGTCACGGGAGTGACACTGCCGCCGGGCGCGAAATCAATTCTCTGGAGTTTCAATCATGACACGGGCGCGTGGGAGCCTCAGGGAGAAGTCACCGTTTCGGCGGATGGACTCTACTTCGACACGGATCCGGGGGTGGGAATCCGCCAGCCGGGCTGGCATGGGATCTTCGGTGTCCTGCTGAATACGCTCTCGATCAGCCGCAGTTGCAATAAGAACGAATGCGCCTTTTCCGTGGGGACCGGAATCCTGGATTGCGGCTACGCCATTGTGACGGCGCCGCTCAGTGGCGTCGCGTGCGTCGTCGTGTCAGGCCACTACGGAGCGATGTCGGGGCTCATGCAGTGCCTCGCCACGGATCCGACCAGCTGTGCCCTGACCGCATCCGTCAACGTGTCGAGCGTCCTCGCCTGCGGCGTGAAGTCGATTCCCGGCCTGGGCGCCATGATCTCGTGCGGCGGTTCGATTCTCAGCATTGCCAGGAGTTGTCTGGCGTGCGCCGTCGACCTTCCGG